>JAHRWO010000339.1 GCA_019105125.1 Flavobacterium sp. | reverse complement strand
TATAATGAACATTATACGTTCTAACTATTTTGATATTTAATGCAGCTAAGATTTTTAAATCCTCTTTAATTTGATTGATTGTAGGCTCAATATCTCGAGTATTTTTACGATAACCTCCATAACAAATAGCTTGATAATTTGGATTTCCTAAAAGCTCTTTTGCCTTTATTTCTGTAGGTTTTGCATTCATTTCTTGGCTTTCTGATTTGGAATTACATGAAAAAAGCAAACACAAACTTCCCATCAAAAGAAAAACTTTTGAAAGCTGGGAAAATGCTATGTTTGTTTTGATTTTCATATCGCAATCCTTCTTATTTTAAGTTGGTAGCAACCACATTTACAATTAGTTTCTCAATCACACCATTTCGACTAAATACATCTTGACTTGTTTTAGCATCTAATGTTAATTGGTCGATAGTTTTTGAATTTCCTTGATTATCGAAAACTTCAATATTAGACTTATCCGACAATTGATATATTACTGGAATTTGGCAGAACGTAAATGCCAATGAATTTTCAGTTAACTCGATAGTTTTGTGCTCAAAATGAACGTTTACATATTTGAACGATTTAGATTTGGTTAAAAACTCATCTTTTCGCAATAAGCAAGGATTGAAATGTGACACTCCCTCTTTAATGAATACACCTAATTCTCCGAAACGACTCAAAATATCTTCTTTTACTTGACCTGTCATTCCGGGTTGTTGAGCGCCTTTTCCTGCTGGCGTGTGCGAATAAGCATCGGTTGGGAAAGCACCATAAAGTGTTGGTGATTTGTGGACGCCAATTCCTTCGTTTATTTCGTAATAATGTTCTAATAAACGTCCGATAACTTCTGGCGATTCTTTTTCTTCGATAGCTTTAAGGCAACACTCTTGAACGGCTAATTGCAGTTTTGAAACCATGTGCCAATAAATCGAACCTAAACCTTCATAACCATAAAAAGTTCCGGAGCGACCAGTGAACGCTTTGTGATTGAACACTTCTTCAAAGATTTCTAAAACTAGATTTTCTTCTTTTTCAGCTAATGCTTTGAAAGTATTATTTTGTTTCACTTCTGTTAAAGCATTTTTCAAATCGTTGGCATTGTGGAAGTTTCCGTTGAAATGATAATTTCCTAAAATGTCTTGATTGATGATTTGAGCGTTTTTATTTGCTAATAAGTTTTGCAATAATTCCGATTTGGCAACCGCTTCTTTTGAAATGGTATTTTTTTCGATGAATTTTGGTAATTCTTTATTCGGATATAATAAATAACTGTACTGATCGTGTCTAAACAATTTACTTGCTTTTAATGCGTCTAAAACTTTTAGATTTTCTTTTGATGATAAATAACCAGAACTCAAAACAGCAACTTGACCTTCTAACATTTCACTCAAATAAGAAATTGAAATTGAGTTGTTGTTTTCAATTGTCATTAAATTGTAAGCGTGATATAAAGCATCAGCACGTTTGTTAGCTTCGATAGAATGCTCGATGAATTTCAAACTGACTTTAGTGAAGTTTTTCAAACCTTGCATGGAATGCGTTCGTTTTTTACCCCAAAATCCACTGTTGTAGATTTGGTAACGATAATCTGATGCAGCTTTTCCTAATCGGTCTAAAATGGCTTTTCTTGTTACATTATCGATTTTTCCTGAAAGTAAGTGTTCGTTTTCTACTAAACATTCTCTAACCTCATGATAGAATTCAACCATTTCATTAGAAATCTTGATGTTTTCTTGGTTTGAATTCTCTAATAATTGTTCGAAAAACTTCAAGAATCTTCTCAAATAATACAACGTAACCATCGAAACTCCGTTACCAACTAAAGCGTTATTAGCGTCGTTCCATTCTGGTCGTTGTGTGTTCATCCAAATTCCGGCTTCTGGAATAAAGTTGGACATTTTTGATAAAACCGTAGCTAGTATTTTTTCGATGAAATTCACATGGTAAATGCTCTTATCGTTACTGTGTAACAAAGCACCATCGGCACCCATCTGTTGTTTTCTTTCGTTAATTAATTTTTCCCAAGAATGACTGTATTCAATAGTATCTTTTGGATTTTTTAGAATTTCGTCATACGGTTTAATGATATATGGAACCGCAGCATAAACAAAATAATCCGTTTCAAAATAATCGTTTAGTTTGCCTGGTGCGTATTTTTCACAGAATTCTAAGAACTTCAACAAATAAATGATTTGATGATCGCCCCAATATCCGATGTATGACCAAGGATTATCAGGTTCAACGGCTTCCCAATCGAAACCATCTTTGGTAACACGATATGGATTGTATCCATCAAAAGTGGAAGCGTTTAAGAATTTATGAATCATATTATCGATAAACTCAGGAAACGAATGCGCTAATGCTTCCCAGTTTTGAAAAATATCGCGCCAATTTCCTTCGTAATCTAATATTTTAGAACCATCGATTTCATTTGTGGTGTTGATAGAAAACTTATTCCATGGACGGCTTGGATCACCGTGTCTTCTGCTGAATTTTAAAGGTAAATATTCAAAACTTAAACGTTCAAAATCTAAATCATTTTGCTGTTTCGCAAATTCTTTTAAAGTTTGAAGTGAAAACGTTTCAGGTAATTGATTGATTTCGTTTGCTAATTTTTCAAAAACAACTTGGTTTGCCTTTTTGATATACAGAACAAAATCGTATTTTTCAATTTGGTAATTGTAATCAAAGATTCCACCACGCATGATGTTGAAAAGCGTATTGGAAAAGTGTCTTGTATCGCGAAGATGGTCTTCGGTAGCTTGAAGCGCATCAGAAGAAGCGTTGATTTCAATTAATTTCTGAGTTCCGAGATTAATGTCTTCTTTAATTTGAAGTTCTAAAGTTTTATCCTTAGAAATAGTTTCAATTAATTGAACGATGTCAGCATGATTTTGATTCACGTTTGCCACAATCATCCAATTTTTATCTGAATTTTGATTTAAATTAAATGCTGTGTTGATGAAATAAGCACCTTTCTCCCCTTTGATATCCAACTCTAGATTAACATTTTGCTTTCTTCTGAAATTGGAAATTTGAAGCGATGATAGTAAATATAAAGGTTTATCAAATCCTAACGAAAAAACCGTATTGGCTTTTAGTGCTTCGCTTGGTTCGGCTTTATCAACGATGATGGCACTTAGAGCAAAAATTCCTAATCCGCTGTTAGGATGTAATTCACTTCGTTTGTAAGCGTCAACTAAATTACTGGTTGATGCTTGCAAATCGCTACTTACACCGTGTGGCATAATGTTTTGAATTCCGTCTAAAAGAGATATTTGATAGGCTTTATCAGAATGGTTTTTAATTGAAGCTTGTTTTACAAATCCGAATTTGTTACTTGAATTCCATTCGTACGAAAAAGAAAGTTCTAAATCGTGATTGATTTCTTCGAAGACAATTTTATTTCCGTAGAAGTTCTTGTATAAATTTCTAGTGATGTTGTACTTATCAGTAAAACGTTCTGAAAATGGTTCCCAAATTAGTGTTTGGTTGTTGTATGAAACTTGAAAAATAGTTTTACTTCCTGTAATTTCGGCAGATTCTGTAATTTTATCATCGGTGTAATAAGGAAAAAGTGTGAATTCAGCATTTCTTCTTCCAGCAGTTAATCCACCATTGCTGGAAATAAACATCCAATGATTGGAATCGCTTACGATACTCATGAAAAATGGTCGCATGGTATCGCTATTGTTTATTTTATAAAATTGTTCTCCGTTGAGCGTCACAACATCCATAGTAACCAATTTATTTTCGATTCCTAATTCAGCACTTACATTGTCTTTCATTCCTAAATTCATGATTGGGTTGCTTCAATTTATATTGCATAGAAATCCACTACTAGACTTCTTTTATTAAAAAAAGTCTAGTAAATGAATTCGTTATATTTGTTTCTTTATCTTATTGGTAAATTCTTACGTAATCAACTAACATCTCTTGTGGGAAAGCAGTTTCCGTATTAGGTGAACCTGGCAAATTTCCACCCACAGCCATATTTAAAATGATGTAAAAAGGTTGGTTGAAAACCCACTCACCTGGAACATCTTCTGGAGTTATTTGATTGTACAACACATCATCAATGTAATAATTGATGTAATCTTCTCCCCACTCTATTCCGAAAATGTGAAAATCAGTATCAAATCGGCTATTAGGTAAAGTGTAACTTTTAGAAATCGATTCGCCTGCTGAATAACCTGGACCATGAACTGTTCCTAAAACTGTAGTTGGATTACTACCTAAGTATTCCATAATATCAATTTCCCCACATTGTGGCCAAGTAACAGTATCTGAATTCGCACCTAACATCCAAAATGCTGGCCATAATCCACGACCTAATGGCAATTTGATTCTAGCTTCAATTCTACCATATTTTTGTTCTACTTTTCCTTTAGTTAAAATTCTAGCTGAAGTATAATTAGACCCCATGTACAATTCTCTTCTAGCTGTAATTTTTAGCATTCCGTCTTCTACAACGACATTTTGGGGACGGTCTGTATAATATTGCAATTCGTTGTTGCCCCAACCGTTGCTTCCAGTTCCAATATTATAACTCCAATTAGCGATATTCGGTGCACCATCGTCATTAAATTCATCTTGGAATACAAGATTATTCATGGTGGTAACTGTTTGCTTTTCATCTGTAGAACATCCCATAATTGCTAACAATAATGTTGAAAATACTAAAGTTTTTATCGTATTATATTTTATAATCATAATGGTTTCTTTTATATTTAATTACTTGATGACATTAATTGTAGAAATAAACATTATCTACATAAATTACAGAATTATCACCACCTTCAAGAATAATTTGTGCAACATTACTTCTACTTGCTAAACCTGGCATAGCTGAGAAAGGTATATCAATTGACATCCAATTTTGTGATACTAAGAAGGGAGCTGTAAATGTTGTTGAATGTCTAGTATCATCTCCACCACCAAATACTCCATTGGCACCAAAATCAACTAAGATTACCCGTAATTGTCTTCCCGGAGCAATACTTCCCGGAATAAAAGCATCTAAATGAAAGTGTGTCATGGTAGAGGCGTTAACTGTTGGAGAACTAAACTCAATTCCAACAAAATTGAAAATTGTATAGTTTAAAATATTATCGCCATTTACTGTAAAATCGCTTGAAACTGTTGTTTGCCAAGGTTGCCAATAACCATTGTAATAATTTACTGGAACATTGTTATATCTATCAGAAAAAATAGAAATCACATTCGCTTGACTTCTTGTTGGTGTTGGAGCATGCACAAAGTTCCCTTGACAATTGATAGTCAAACTACCTGTTGCTTGAACTCCATTAATTGTTCCTGTAATTACTGATGATCCTGCACTTAATGAAGTTACTAAACCATTTGAATCAACAGAAGTTACTGAAGAATTTGATGATGAAAACTCAAAATAAGCAGTACTTAAATTTACAATTTGGTTTCTTCCATTAGGTAAATTAAATGTTGAAATAATTCCGGTAACATTAGAATTTACTCCTACAAACGTATTTACAGAAACATTGTTTCCATTCATTATAGAAGCACCAATGGTTCTAATGGTACCTAATTTTTCAAACTTTAAATCATCAATCCAAAATGTATATCCCATCCCGTTAGTTCCTTGCGTTCCTGCTGCATAACGAAACATGCCTCTTTCTTGTAAAAGTTTCGATGCATCAGGAATAGGGATTATCACTTTTGTCCAATTTGTTCCCACACTAACATTTGTAATGGTAGCCATGTATTTGTTTTGTTCAAAATCTTCACCAAAACCAAGTTCGGAAATCGTAACTCCCTGAGATGCTTTTATGTAAAAAGTAAGAGCATCATAGTTGGTTAAATTTCGACCTGCACCATCTACTCTAAAGATTGCACCTGCAAAATTACCTTCAGGATCATTTGCATTTGGCACATCAAAACGTAATGATGCGTTGCTATTATAACCCTCTTGTCTGTCTACCGTCCATGCTGTGGGTTTTGAACCTCCATATGGAAAGTAAAAATCTGAGCCCATGGCTACAAAATCATCTGAAAAGATTTCTGCTGTTTTTGGAAATGTTGCATCTACCGCTTCATCAGATAATTCTCGCTCACAACTAGTTGCGAAAATGGTAATCATTCCCAGAACTAAAAAATTTAACTTTATATTTTTCATATCTGTATTTTTTTATTTGCCAATGTTAATGTGAACGTAAGTTCTAATTTCCCATTCTGAACCGTTTCCAAATCCAACAGGACTCAAAACTGGTTCTGGTGGGAATGTATTTTCAGGAACGGCTGTTGGAGCGTATCTTGGAGAATATTGGTCAAGTGAGCGCCAAATTCCCATGATACCAATTCTAGTGTCTGGTAAGATGAACCAACTTGGTTTTCCTACTGATGTTGAAATATCGATCGAACTTTGAACAGGGAATGTTAAGTTAAAGTCTCTGTGGTAATCAAAAGGTCCCCAATCATTAAATTTTAAAGATGAAACCACTTTTACTTTTTTGTAAATCATTCTTACATCACCACCAGATCTATTAATTGTCCTTTGAGAATCTCCATTTGCTTGACCGTTACCAAAATATATGTTGGCAATAAGTCCTAAATCAGGAGAAATTTTTGAAACAATTCTTGTATTTGATTCCCATAAATCTTCTGCGGGTGCTGAGCGTTCAAATGCAAATTGCGTTCTGTTTGATAAAAATCCGATGGCAGCGTCCATTGTTGTTGGTAAATGACGGTACACAAAACCAGTACTGAAAGCAAATTTTGCGTCTTCCACCATATCATTATTCCATTCGTACATCCAAGTTCCTGGTGTAGGGTCGTAAGTTAATAATAACTCTCCTCCAACAGTTTCACGATTGGCTCTTACGATAAATGGATCATCTAAAATATTTCTTAATCTTCCTGGAGCATCAACACCATCAGGCATTGCATCTACAAGTGGTTTTTGCCATAAGAAATTCGGTGCTATTTGTAAGTTTGAATTCACATTATACGTAAAACCAGCTAAGAAGTTCATTTGGTTTCCACTTCCGCTATCTTTCAATCTCCATCCAGTAAAAGTTTGAGTGTAATCGCCACCACCGTTTGCAACTAAACCTTGGATAGCTCCTTGCGTGTAAGCGTTGAATCTTCCTTTAGAAAAAGTAAGTTTCGCTTTACCACCCCAATTGTCTTTGTTATTTACTTTATCCACTTTTACTACATCACCATCCATCATTTGGAATTCTCTTCCGTTTAATGGTTGACCTCCCCAGATACCTCCAAATTCAATTCCTAAATTACCTAGTTTAGTTTGGAAATAAACGGTTGCTCTTCTTGTTTTTGGCTGTGGGATAAAAATTGAGGTTACTGCTTGTGCTGCTCTAGAAATATCTTCATGATACACTACCGCAGTATTGAATTTTCCAATTTTTCTGTTGTATTTCAATAAGTAAGCTGGGTTGGCTCCCCACCACAATTGAGGACCAAAAGCAGCTTTTAATCCATCTAAGTCTCCTCTTCCATCAATTTCGAAACCTAATGTTTCTCCGTTGTAAATATCTAGGTTTGGACCGTAGTTCGCTTCAGGATATAATCCGAAGAAATCGCCTTCATAACCCCAGTGGTAATGACCGGTTCTGTAGAAACCTCTTAATTCAAAGTCTTTAGCCGTCCATTTGTAAGAAGCATTGTAAACTTGAACACGGTTAACATCATTGGTAAAAACTTCACCTTCGTCAGTTACTATATTTTGTGCTCGACCTCTGTTTTCGTAAAAAATTTCATTAATTGGATTTGTAGCAACATTTCCAAGAATATTGAAATTCACATTTGCTTTCATGTTAGCCGATGGATTTCCTTCCACACCTATAAAATAAGATTGCATATGATCAAAACCTAATCTGTTTGGATACGTACTTGTATTAGGGTCATCTGCTTCTGGCGTAGTAATTAAACTTCCACCTGTACTAAAGGTTGTAAATTCTGCTCTTAAATTACTTAATTTAATAATTCCACCATCGTTAGCTGACAAAGCCGCTTTATCTCCTCTAGCTCTTAAAGCTGCATCCATTAGATTGGCTTCACCAAAATGCGTGTTTACAACTTGCGTATTAATTCCTTCTTTAAACGGATTTAATTTGTGAATGTCTTTTAAAACATAGTAAGCTGCTCTTGGATATAATTGATAATGTCCTTTTTCATTTGTTGGACCTTTAGCACAGATTCCAAACCATTCTTCATTCATGTTATTTTGACCTTCGATGAAATCTTTTTGATAACCACCGTTAGACCAAGATGCATTTGAATCGTGAATGTCTAAGTTTTTTGTTTGCCCATATTTCCACCAACCATCGCTAAATTGAAAAGTGTAACCTCCGATTGCATTCCCAGTTTTACCTAAACCTGCAGCATTTTCGTAAATTTCTTTCCAGTTTCCTTTTAAATAGAAAGCTTGCGCATTTTGATCTTCTTGATTCGATAGAACATTGAAAGCATCAGCACCAAACTCTGTGAATAAAACCGGTTTACCATATTCTTTTTTAACTCTTTCGAATAAATCACCAAAAGAAACACCACGATAAACATTAGTTCCGAAAACATCCACATCTTTACACTCTTCTGCAATAATATCAAGGAAAAGTAAATCTCCATTACAAATTGCTATCGGATGATTCGAATCAATTGCTTTCATGGCTACTGTAGCTTCGTTGAACAATTTGTACATAGCACGAGCTCTAACCGTTGATTTTCTATCTTGAATAGGAATATCTTCTGTTTCAGCACCATCCCAAAATAATCCGTAGTTGTTTTCATTTCCTAATAGGAATAAAAGCAATCCTTTAGTGTCTTTATATTCCGAAGCCAATTGTGTAACTTCTTTTAGCAAAAGTTCACGAGTTTTAGCATCTGAATATTCTGTGTTGGGTTTCCATACTCCATCAATTGTTAAACCATAACGACCAAAAGAATGATTTAACATGGTATAAATACCATAATTCGTGTAGATGTACTCAATCCATTTTTTTGGAATACCTGTATAAACTCGGATAGAATTTACTCCCATATTTTGAAGTAAACCCATTTCGTCATCTAATGCTTGACGAATAAAGTCATCTGATTGATTCCATAGACTGTAGGAATAATTGGTACCAATTGGAAAATAATCCCAGTTCATTCCGTTGACCATAAAATCTTTACCATCGACTTTAAGTTTCATTCCAGAATCGTTATTTTCGATTACTACTTTCTCGGTTTGAGCATACATAGTAAAGGAGTAACAAAAGATTAATGACAAAATAATTTTTCTCATTTGTTGTATGGATTTAAAAAATTAATATTATATAAAAATTGAATTCACTAATGATTTCATAAAAATAACTAGTAATTATTACATTTTTAACAAAATTAACCTCAACAAAAAACATACATCGCAAAAAAGAAAGAAGAAACCTAGTAAAAAGCCAACAAAACATTGATTTAACTAACAAAAAAAGATTTTAAATACTATCTAAAATGTAAGTTAAATTCAAAATGTTAAGGTGATGTATAGGTAAAAATAGGTATTGGTGAGGTGTTTAAATCGCCAATAAATACTCAACAAGACCCGTTTCATGCGGAAGATTCATTTTTTTACGCAAACGATATCGCTTTATTTCAATACTTCTAACTGAAATATTAAGTAAAGGAGCTATTTCTTTAGAAGATAAATTCAATCGTAAATAAGCACAAAGACGCAAATCATTAGGTGTTAAAGTTGGATGATTCTCTTTTACTTTCTTCAAGAAATTGTTATCCGCACTGTCAAAAGCTTCTTTGAAAATATTCCAAGTATTTTCTTCCTTAACATTTTTATTAATAGTAGAAATTACCGATTTAATGCTCCTATTTGTTGAGCTATCGGTTGAGTTTTTTAAATCGGCTTTGATGATGTTAAGAAGTTCGGTTTTTTTAATCAAATTCATATTAGTAACCGCCAGCTCTTTATTTTTCTTATCTACATCTTGAACCAACTGTTCATTTTTAATTTTCATGATTTGCTGTTCGTTTTCCAACTCTTTTAGTTCTAAGAGAATATTATTTTCAGCAATGATTCTTTGATGTCTCTTTTCGTGATAAAGAGTGTAAAACTTGTGAATGTAATACCCTAAAATGATTAAAAGGATGATGTAAATTATCACAGCAAAATTATTTGCGTACCAAGGCTTATTAATTTCAAATTTGTATGTTGCCACATTCTCCGTGATAGAATTAGCAACTTTTGCTCGAACACTAAAAACGTAATCTCCAGCAGGTAAGTTTTCAAAAACTACTTGTGAATTAAAAGACCAATCGCTCCAATCATCATGTAAGCCTTCCAATTTATATTGATATTCCGCATTGATGTACTTATCAAATTCTGGAACAGCATAGTAAAAAGCTAAATTATTTTCATCGTAACCAAAACTACCCTCTTCAGAAATTGAAACATTGGCAGATTTAGTATTCACGGTATTATTAGTAATCGCAAAAATTGAAACTTTGTGATTATTGAATTTAAAATCGTTATTTTTTAAAATGTAAAAACCATCTGTTGTTCCAATCAAATAATTATCATCGCTTAATTGAAGGATATTCTCATATCCTGGCATGGAATTGGTCAATGAAGAAGGAATAGGCAAGCTACTTTTCTTTAATTCTGAAGATAATTTTCCGGATGAATAATAGTGAATATAATTTTTTGTAAAGAACCAAAGTTTATTTGATTTGTCAACTATCATTTTTCCTGTTACATATTCATCATTTTGAAACATAGCACTTAAAGACTTATCTTTTTCTAAAGCTTTTGTAGCATTGTTCATTTTAAAAACCCCTTCTTTAGATGCAAAGTAAATTTGATTGTTATACTTAGCTAAAGAAGCATTTTTACCTTTATCAGGGTTTTTAAATTTAAAAATATTGGAAGCGGTTGTTAATTGATTATCAACTGCAAATCGGTAAACTCCTTTGTATTCGTGACTTACGTAAATTTCTTTTGCATTCAAAATTTCAAAATGCTTTGACGAATAATTGAATCCTTTGATTTTATTTCTGAAAACCCAACTATTATTCTTCTTTTCTAAAACCGAAATCCCATTGTAATTTCCTTGTAAAAGAAGATTGCTTCCTGGAGAAGACGGAACAAATTTCCAAGTCCCGGATGCATTGTAAATTAAATTGGCACTAGTTCCATTTACTATAAAAGTTCCCGAATCATGTCCGCAAAAAAGCGTGTTTTGATAGGAATACAAATTCCAAACTTGTCCTTTTGTGTTTTGAACAAATTCAAACTTAGAAGACGAATTCAAATCTTTACAGAACAATCCTTGATTCGTTCCAATGTATAATTTATTGTTATGAGTTATTGATGCATAAGTAGTTCCTAAAATTCCAGTATTATCTAGGTAACTTTTTACAGGTGATTTAAGATTAATACAATTGATTCCATTATCTAGTCCAATCCATAAATTTTTATCAGCATCTTCAAAAAGAGATAGTGCTGTATTATTACTCAATCCCGAATTTTGTGTAATATGATAAATTAGTTTTCCTTCTTTCGATAAAATAAAGATACCATTTGAGATAGAACCTAAAGCGATACTTTCATCTGACAATACTTGACTACTATAGATATTACTTTGCTGAATTTCAGCATCAATATTCGTAATAAATCTAGTCAAAAGACCATTTTGATATCTGAAAATTCCTTGCTTTTGCGTCACTAAAAGTAATCCTTCTGCTGTATCTAATATATTAATCACCTTGTTTTGATTAATAATATCGTTACTCAAAAACAACTTGCTTTTGCCTTGATCTATTTCGTATAATCCTTTTGCCGTTTGAAAATAAATTCCGTTGGATGTTTTAAAAGCTTTTAGAATAGTACTTTTTGGGTCAACAATTGTAAATGATTTTGTTTTGGTATTGTAGGCATAAATTTTTTCTAAAGATTGAAAAAGTATCCAATTGTCAAAAGGAATAATACCCCAAAATTGTTCATCTTCATTAATTTTATCTTTGATAGAATTACTTAATGAAGTGTAAACTAATTTTCCATTTTGTGCTCTTTTCCAAAACCCAAATTCCATAAAAGAACCCGTATAAATTCTATCATTTATACAATTAACCGATCGAATTATTGTTTCGTTTGGAGATGGATTCAAAATCCATTTCGAGCCATTAAATTCTAACAATCCTTCATTATTTGCGAAATACATAAATCGGTGACTGTCTTGAGAAATCATCCAATTTTGAATTCCTGCATTATAGACATCTTTAGAATATTTAACTATTGGAGGTAATTGCTGTGCCATAGAAAACACAGAAAAAAACAACAACGAAAGCCTAAACAGATTTTTAAAAAATTGCATTTTAAATGTTATTAAAAACTAAAGATATATAATATTGTTTTTAAAAAAAAATGATTTAAAAAAAAGACTGTCAATAATGACAGTCTTGTATATAATGATTATGATAAAATTACTCTTTTATAAATTTAGTTGAAGATACATTTCCATCAACCATGGTTTTGATAATATAAATACCTGCGTTTAAATCAGAAACATCTAAACTAACTGTATTTTGATTTATCTGTCTATTTATAACTTCCTGACCTAAAACATTATAAATAGCAATATTTTGAATATTTCCAATTGACTCAACATTTAAAACATTAGATGTTGGATTTGGATATAACTTCACTTTTGCTAAGTTAAAAATGTCTGATGATAATACAGTGTTGTCATGTAAATAAATATTATCTACATAAACAGACCCTAAGTTAGAAGTTAATAAAAATTGGTATAAAGCTGCTCTTGTTTGAGATCCTGCAAAGTCAGTTAAAGGAATATCAATAGACACCCATGAACCTGTAGTATTAGGTAAATGTGTTAACAATAAAGCAGAAGTTTCTCCGGCTTGTCCTGCGTGGTTAGACCATTTTGGGTTAAGAACTTTTCCAACCAAATTCACACCAGCATCAATGTAATAATCCATATGAAAATGAGTCATTGCAGTAGCGTCAATATAATTAGCTAATTGAACTCCTAAGAAATTACCGAAATTAATTTTCTTCATATTGTTGCCTGAAAGCGTTATGTCTTGAATATTTGAATCATCCCAAGAAGTTGACCATTCTGTAACAGCTACATTAGTATAAGCATCACTAAATAAAGAAATTACGCTCGAAGCAGTTCTATTAGGTGGCGTTGGAGCGTTTGTTGTTGGCCCAGTAAGAACATAATTAACAGTATATGTTTTGGTTGTAGAACCATTAGAAGAAGTAACAACTACTGTCGCTGCACCTGGAATACTTGTAGCTTGCGTAATTACATGAGTAGCTGATGCATTAGTTGTAGTTACACTAGTAATTTGAGGTACGGTTGTAGTTCCCGTTAACAATTCGTAAGTATAATTTTCTGTAGCAGAACCAAATCCTGAAATAGTAGTTCCGTCGATTTTAAGATCACTAAGTGTAGCATCTGTTGCAGGATCTGCTGAATTTTTCCAAAAATAAATATTATCAAAATAAAAGTTCGCTGGAACTGTACTTCCCGGACCATTAGCTGCAAATTTTAATTGAAACACATTATTCCAAGTCATTCCTGTAAAAGAAGATTTTGGAATATCAACACTATACCACTGTCCTTGAACATGGTTGATAGTAACTAAAACTTCTGTAGTTCCTCCACCGCTACTGATAGGACTAACTTGTAAAATAGTGCTTGAAGGATTAGCATCAGACCACACATCTACATGAAGATACTCCATATCTGATAAATTGGTTGGTGTAACTTCTGTTCCTTGATAATTAAAATTTGTGTAAGCTAGAATGTTATTTCCTGCTGAAACAGTAAAAGTAGGATTAACTGTACCACTTTGTCCCCAATTTGGATTCATATTTACAGCGATGCTAGTGTAAGAATCACTAAAAACAGAAACCACATTGGACTGAGAACGATTTGGAATTGGAGCATTTGTTGTAGGAACCGAGGTTGAACAAGGCGAACAAGTACCACCACAATCAACTCCAGTTTCTGTTCCATCTTGAACTCCGTTTGAACACGCATTTACAACTTCAGTAACAGAAACATTATCAATAAAAACAAAACCTAAAGCTGCTCCCATGTCAAAAAGTACTCTATCAGCTACGGCATCACCATAATTAATTGTGAATTGATAGGTAAAGGTCTGAGGTGTAGATGTTAATGTGGGCGATGCAGTTAAAGCACCCCATGGAGCATTATTTTGACCTAAACCAACAACTATAGTACGAGAGACAGTTGTAGCGTCTGTAAATGCGTCAAAAGTCAAAGTGTAAGTTTTCCCACTCTCCAAATTTATGTTTTGACTTAAGTTCACATCAAATGGATTTACCACTGTTGTTACATTAGCTTGATTGGCGAAATTACCGGAACCTAGATCTACAGGGTTTGCCGCATTCCCATACCAAGGGGTGGCTATACCCGTCTGGAAATCGCCGTTTGTTACTAAATTCTGAGAAAAACCTAGTGAACAAAACATAATTGATAATAAAAAAGTAATTTTTTTCATAATATTTAATTTTGTTTAGTAAAATTTTATTAAATGTAAATTTAAATGATAAAAATTGTACACAATTATTAAAACATATATACAAACTATACAATATCAAATTTTATAAGGTTGAAAACAAAAAAGAATAAAATTTAATTATTTAATTGCAAATCAAGTATTTAAAAAATATTTTTTTACATCTTTTAACCTATTTGTATAGTTATTGTATAGTTATGATTTGGAAAAATAATTTAAAAATAAACCCTATTTTTTATCATTTTATAGAAAATTAAAATTTGAATTCAAAGATTAACTCTAACTTTAATTAGATTAATTATCTTTGCAAATCTTTTAAAATCAGCCATGACAAAACCCGATTTTTCTTCTTTGGAACCTAAAAAAAATATCTTAATTAAAGGGGCTCAATTGCACAACCTTAAAAATTTAGACGTAGCTATTCCAAGAAATAAATTAGTTGTAATTACTGGACTTTCTGGGTCTGGAAAGTCGAGTTTAGCTTTTGATACTTTATATGCTGAAGGACAACGTCGTTACGTAGAAAGTTTATCCTCCTATGCGCGACAGTTTTTAGGAAGATTAGACAAACCAAAAGTAGAATACATTAAAGGAATTGCACCCGCAATCGCAATTGAACAAAAAGTAAATACCAGTAATGCACGTTCCACCGTTGGAACTTCAACCGAAATTTATGATTATTTAAAACTTCTCTTTGCCCGAATTGGTAAAACTTACTCTCCTATTTCAGGTAAAGAAGTAAAAAAAGATACTGTTTCGGATGTTATTAATGATATCAAAGAATTTGCTCTAGATAGCAAATGGTTACTACTTGCCCCTATTCATTTAGAGGATGGAAGAGCTTTGGAGGACAAATTAAAAGTCTTATTACAACAAGGTTTTGCACGTATTTTAGTAGATAACGAAATAGTTCGTTTGGATACCATAGATCAACATCAATTAGATAATAAAGACATTCTACTTATCGTTGATCGAATTGTAGTCAAAGACGAAGAAGAATTTTATAACAGATTAGCCGATGCTGTTCAAACTGCTTTTTATGAAGGAAAA
>JAHRWO010000311.1 GCA_019105125.1 Flavobacterium sp. | reverse complement strand
AATTGACTTCGAATTCCATTCAATATACGTATTCCAATTTACCTAATTTAAAACACAGTTTAATTGAAAAAGCTTCTAAAGACGCGAGTGAAAGAGCTCAAAAAATCGTAAAAACTGCTGATGGAAGTTTAGGAAAATTAAAATCGGCAAGTATGGGTGTTTTCCAAATTACAGGTCAAGGCTCAACCGAAGAAGACAGTTATGGAGGAAATTTTGACACCTACAGCAAAAACAAAACAGCAAGAATTACAGTGCGATTAGAGTATGAATTGGATTAAAAATTAATTTTATGACATAAAAAAACCGCCAATCTTTCGAAAGGCGGTTTTTTAATTTATTTAATTTCATTTCCTTCTTTATCAAAGAAATGATATTCCAAATACGTGTAAGCGTCACGAGGTATAATTTTCACCCATTTCTTATGCTCGAAAAACCATTTCGAACGTAAGGATGGAAAACCTTTAGTAAGGTATGCTGCCACAAAAGGGTGTGCGTTTAAAACAACCTTTTTATGGTCTTTAATAATGCGTTCAAGGTCAGACGTAATTTTGTCAACTATCAAAATCGGAGCTTCAATTTCCCCATTTTCATTATTTGGGTCTTCTTCTCTTGTTTTAATGTTAACTTCTGGTCTAACTCTTTGTCTAGTAATTTGAATTAATCCAAATTTACTAGGAGGCAAGATTTTATGCTTGGCCTTATCGTCACTCATTTCTTCTCTTAAGAAATCGTACAATACTTTGCGATTTTCTGGATTTTGCATATCAATGAAATCCACCACAATAATTCCGCCCATGTCTCTAAGTCGTAACTGACGTGCAATTTCGGCTGCAGCAATCATGTTAACTTCTAGAGCAGTATCTTCTTGGCTAGTTGCTTTGCTTGAACGATTTCCACTATTCACGTCGATTACGTGTAAAGCTTCGGTATGTTCTATAATCAAATAAGCACCTTTGCTCATGGAAACTGTTTTTCCAAAAGACGTTTTTATTTGTCGCTCAATATTATATTTTTCAAAAAGAGGCAGTTCCTTAGACTGATAGTGTTTTACGATTGACACTTTATCCGGAGCTATCTCTTGCAAATACTCCTTCGTTTCAAGATACAAATCTTCATCATCAACATGAATACCAGTGAAGGTATCATTAAATACATCTCGTAATATAGAAGAAGCTTTGTTAAGTTCTCCTAATACTTTTGATGGATGATGAGCAGTTTGTAATCTTCTACACATAGCAGACCAGCGGTCCATCAATGTTTGTAGATCTTTGTCTAGTTCGGCTACTTTTTTGCCTTCGGCTACTGTTCGCACAATAACACCGAATCCTTTTGGTTTGATAGATTGAACCAGTCGTTTTAATCGATCTTTTTCTTCTCTCGATTCTATTTTTTGCGAAACAGAAACGCGATCTGAAAAAGGTACTAAAACAACATATCTTCCAGCTAACGAAATCTCAGAACTAATTCTGGGACCTTTAGTCGAAATAGGTTCTTTCACTACCTGAACTAAAACTGATTGATTGGCACTTAGAATGTCAGTTATGACGCCATCTTTATCAATTTCAGCTTCAAAAGGAAAATTTTTGAGTGAATAATCTTTTAATTTACCTGCGCTTACAAGTTTAATAAATTTCATCAAAGAAGGTAAGTTGGGACCTAAATCGTGATAATGCAAAAAAGCATCTTTTTCATGACCTAAATTCACAAAAGCGGCATTTAAACCAGCCACAGGTTTACGGATTTTAGCAATAAAGATATCGCCAACCGCAAAATTGCTTTGCTTTTCTTCTTCTTTGTGTAATTCTATTAGTTTTCCATCTTTTAATAAGGCAAAATCTACAGCGTCTGAACCAGATCTAATAATTAACTCTTTGTTCATGCAGTACATTTTTATCCATACTTTTAAAGTTAGAAGTTAGAAATTAGAAATTAGAAAAATTCTAAATTCTGAATTCTGAATTCTGAATTCTACTCGTACAGATGGATTAAACATTTTTTTCAGGCAGTTTACCTGGGAATCAACTTATAATTGATTCATTTCAATGAACTTTTTTTCTAAAAAAGAAAAAGTAGTTTTAAACTACTTTTTCTTTTTATGACGGTTTGCTCTCGCTCTTTTCTTACGTTTGTGAGTTGCTACCTTATGTCTTTTTCTTTTTTTACCACTTGGCATAACATGTTGGTGTTTAGATTAATAAATAGTTTTTATACTGTAACTTCTGTTTTTTCTTTAACGCTTTCAACAAACACTTTAGCTGGTTTAAAAGCCGGAATATTGTGAGCAGGTATTTTGATTGTTGTGTTTTTAGAGATGTTTCTTCCTGTCTTTTCAGCTCTCGTTTTAATAATAAAACTTCCAAAACCTCTTAAATAAACATTATCACCTGTTTCAAGCGAGTTTTTTACTTCTTCCATAAAAGACTCAATAGTTGCTTGTACATCACCTTTTTCAAGTCCTAATTTTTCTGAAATTTTCGCTACGATGTCTGCTTTCGTCATTTTCTTTCGTATTTATATTTATGTG
Organism: Flavobacterium sp.; assembly: GCA_019105125.1. GTDB lineage: Bacteria > Bacteroidota > Bacteroidia > Flavobacteriales > Flavobacteriaceae > Flavobacterium. The sequence continues at coordinate 409 of JAHRWO010000311.1, read as the reverse complement.
TATTTTTTTGAGTTTGCAAATATAAGAATTAAAAAAACAATAATTCAACCTTAATTGATTAAATTTTAATTACTAAAGATTTATTTTTGTTGTCCCAATATAAAAACATGGAATTTTCTAACTCTTTAATTCATTGGTATTTACAAAATAAGCGCGACTTACCATGGCGAAATACGACCAATCCGTATTGGATTTGGCTCTCAGAAATCATGTTACAACAAACACGAGTAGCGCAAGGTTTACCTTATTTTTTGTCTTTTACCGAAGCTTTTCCAACGATTTTTGACTTAGCGAATGCCAATGAAGAACAAGTTTTAAAATTATGGCAAGGTTTAGGTTATTACTCCAGGGCAAGAAATTTACACACCACAGCAAAACATATTGCTTATGAATTAAATGGCGAGTTTCC
>JAHRWO010000233.1 GCA_019105125.1 Flavobacterium sp. | reverse complement strand
AACTCAGTATATATAAAAAATAATTTAAAATATGTTAAGATCTTTCAGGTACCTCATCATGGTTCAAAAACAGGTTGGGATAATAATTTTCTCAAGCGATTAAATAATAAAGGTCTAACATCTTCAGTTATTAACTTTGGTTATGGAAACACTTATGGTCACCCAAAACCTAATGTATTGAAAGATTTACTTAATGACAATCATGATATTAGATTTTGTAATCAGTTTGAAAGTTTTGAATATCAAATTAAGTTATATTTTTAGTTAAAAAAATAAAAAAATTCAAGCAATCAAACCAGGACCAAAAAGAACAGCTACGTCAACAGGTAAACCTGATAAACGTCAACGAGATAATAAAAGCACACCAGGCAATACCCCATAGCTAAAACCTTCGAGATCAACAACAAAAAAATAAAATAAATAGACTACAAAAGTAATATCTCAATTATGATTACTTATAGTTACAGGCAAACTGTAATAACTCAAGACAATAATTAAATATTAATAAATATAAAATGGATAATAAAAAAACAGTTTACATAAATTTTTTTGACAGCATAGACACTACAAAAGTCAATAAGTTCATTCAGTTTACTACTGAAGTGATTAACGCCCACAATCCGACAGAATTATATTTTTTCATAGCCTCAAATGGAGGAGATGTGGACTCAGGTTTTGTACTTTATAATTTTCTTGTATCCCTCCAAAGTAAGTTGACTATTACAATGCACAACACAGGAACAATTGACTCTATTGCTAATGTTATTTTTGTAGCTGGACAAAATAGATATGCAGCGCCAAACTCTTCATTTTTGTTTCATGGAGTTTCAATGAATTTGCAAGGAGGTGTAAGTAGAACAATCTTGAAAGAATCTCTTAGCCGACTTGAAGGAATGGAAAATAGAATTGCTCACACTGTAAGCAAACATTCTAAACTTTCCGAAACAGAACTCACTTCTCTATTCCAACAAGGTGAAGGTAAAGATGTTAATTTTGCACTTAGCAAGGAAATAATAAAAGAAATCAAAGTCCCTTCAGTTCCTCAAGGTTCAATTCATTTAGCAATGACTTTTGTATAAAATAGAAATAAATTTGAAATCATTTTTTAAAAAATAATTATGTAATAGCAACCCCCGCTCGTGCGCGAATACCTCGCGTTCGTATATAATTTTTAGTAAATTAAAAAATACAAATAACAATATTATGGCACTAAAACCAGGTCCAAAAAGAATAGCAACCTCAACAGGAAATCCTGACCAACGTCAACGTGATAATAAAAAAACACCTGGCAACACACCATCATTAAAACCTTCGAAATCGACACCAAAAAAATAGAATTATTAACCTAAAAAAGTTATATATCATTCATGATATATACTAGTTATGCCCCATTTTAAAAAGACACAGAAAAAAAATCATATGAGAAAAATCGAAACAGTTTTAATTGAAAACTTCTGGGGTGACAAAACAGTTACTCTAAAGTTTAATGACAACATTAACTTCTTAATCGGAGTTAATGGGTCTGGTAAAACAACAATTATAAATCTAATTGCAGCATGCTTGAATGCAGACTTTGCAACCTTAGATAAAGCTCAATTTAGTAAAATCAGACTGGATTTCTTTTTTGACCCCGAAAAGAAGAACGACTCAACATATATTGTGGTTGAAAAGAAAGAAAAATCTGATTCACCATACCCAAATATAAATTTCACAATTAAGCTGCCTGGTGAAGCCAAAACAAAAACCTTCAAATTAAATGAACTTGAAGAAGAAATATTCTTTAGACATATCAATGAAATCAGAAGACAAAGAATTCATATGTCTGGGCAACTTAACCGAGATATATCATTGGCCTTACAAAGTTTCGTTAATTTAACTTGGCTCTCAATCCACAGAACTAGCAGAAGTCATAACCAAGAAGAAAAAAGTTTTGAATCTAGTATTGACCAAAAAGTACGAGAGCTATCAACTGAACTTGTTAAGTATTTCGGTGTTCTCGACAAACAATACTCAATTGAAACAGAGAAGTTTCAAAAGAATGTATTTTTATCATTAATTGAAGGTGAGAAACCTGTAAATCTTCTCAAAACAGACGACTTAGATTCTAAAAAAGAAAAAGAATCGCTCAAACAAATATTCCTTTTGTTCAAATTGCAGGAGTCTGAATTTTCTAGCAAACTTGATAAACATTTTACAGGTTTTGAAGATGCGAAGAAAGTTTTTGAAGAAACTAAACAAATTGCATTGGACAAGTTGTCCTATATTCTAGGAACTCGAAGAATTCACTCTATAGTCCAAGAATGGAATAATCTGAATGAAAAGAAAACACAAATTAACAAACCAAAGCAAACATTTATTGAAGCATTAAATAAACTTTACCAACGTAAGCAACTTTTCATCAATGATAAAAATGAATTGTTAGTAAGAACACAGAGTGACAAAGTATTTAATTTGCTAAATCTTTCCTCGGGAGAGAAACAGCTTTTAATTATTCTTGGAGAAAGTCTATTACAAGAAAATAAGTCACATATTTATATTGCTGATGAGCCAGAATTATCATTACACGTTGATTGGCAAGAGAAACTAGTGAGCAGTTTGAAGGGAGTAAATCCTAACTCGCAAATCATCTTTGCGACACACTCACCAGATATTGTTGGCCCCCATTCTGATTCTGTCATTAAAGTTGAAAATTGTATAAAATGAGTAGCTTCAGAAGAACAATAAGCGGACTTAGCAATCAACATTTATTTTTTGATGTTGACTTAATAGTGTTTGTTGAAGGTGGACAATCATATACTAAAGAAGAAGTCTATGCGAATAAATATACTGACGAAACCGAAGATGTAATTTTTTGGAAAAACATTTTCAAAAAGTTCGTTGAAGGGAAAAAGATAAAGTTTAAATCAGTTGGTTCAAAATCCACAATAAGTGAAATTGCGATTGATATTATCGATGGTCAAATCTCAACTATTATGGTTGCAATGGATAATGAATTTGACGAAGTTCTAAACAAAAGAATCGAACACCCAAATGTATTTTACACCCACGGCTATAGCTGGGAAAATGATATTTGGAGTGAAAGTGTTATAAAATCGGTGATTGAAGAACTGAGTGCCGTTGAAATTGAAAATAATGATATACAAACGACCTTCAATGATTTTTTAGACAAAATTAAAATCGCAGTATTTTCAGACGCATATTTATTCAGACATAATTCATCTTTTTTTAATAGAGTAAAAGGTCGATTGTTTTGTGTTGATTGTAATCCAATAGATTTACCAACCATTAAACAGATTGAAATTGACAATAAAATAATCGAAAAAGGTATTACAAAACGAAAAGCTGTCTTATACGGTAATAAACACAATATAAACACTTTAAAATTTTGTTTTGGTCACTTCCTTGCAGATTACTGTTGCCAATTAATTCAGCATTATCTTAGGAAAAGACACAATTTAAAAAACATTTCAAATGATTTTATTTACCGACTTGGGATAAAGAAATACTTTGAATTGTATTTTGAAACTGGACATACTTTCGACCATTATATGAAACAATTTAGTAAAAACGGGGCATAACAACTGTTTTGCCTAATGCTGGCTAATTTACTAACTTTAAACGTCTTACAACAATAAACTAAAAGCTAAACTGACAGTGTCGGGCTCCAAAACCCAGCACTAGGCAAAGCAGCAATACGTTAGTCATATTTATAACAGACATACAAAATGACAACAGATAAAGCAAAAAAATTAATTGACAGAGCAAAACTTTTTATCGGACAGGAATTGGAAATAAAAACTTTGGAAAAAGCTTCTAGACAGTTTATAACGACTAACTATCGATTTATAGATACATCAGCATTTACTTGGACAGTTCAAAATGAAAAGCCAACGGTTGACCTTTGGGCAATACTAGAAACAATAGATGGTTCAAATCGAATAACAATTGGACTTGAAAAAATCGTAAGACACTTTGAAGGCAAACAATTAAATACCAATAAAATGAAATATAAGGAAATCCCTATTACATTCAATACAATTACACAAAGTGTATATGTTACTGCTGTGCCTGCGACTAACGACTCAATAGGAAAACAAGGTTTTTTAGCTTGCACCTTTAAAGTTGCAGACGGAGAACCATCTGATTCTAAAAAAGGTGAAGAAATCTCTAATATTTTGTATGAGACAGAAGCGGAAGCAATTTCTGAAGGAACAAAAATATTAAAGGAAAAAATTAAACAAGCTATAAAACTTAATAAGAAAAAATAATGAATGAAAAAGCAATTAACTCAATTAGAGAAGCAATAACTAATTGGAAAGGAAAAAGAAATTTCCCCGCTCGTGAGCGAATCCCTTCGCGTTCGTATATAATTTTTAGTAAATTAAAAAATACAAAATAACAATATTATGGCACTAAAACCAGGACCAAAAAGAACAGCAACCTCAACAGGAAAACCTGATAAGCGTCAACATGATAATAAAAAAACGCCAGGCAATACCCCATCATTAAAACCATCAAAATCAACAACAAAAAAATAGAATAATTATACTATTAAGAGTTATATAGCATTGCTGATATTTACTAGTTGGCAATAATATTAATTACCATCCTATGGAAAAATTCAACAAAAATCAAGAAAATCAGACTTCTGAAAATGATGTGAAAGTAATTTTTCATTATTGTGATAAAGAAGGAAAACCAATTTTCAAAACTAAAGAAATTTTTAAAAAAGAAAAAAAAATCATTTTATATCCTTATGGTATAACTGGTGACGATAGCGAAATGATTGTTACAAAAAAAATAAAAACAATTGAATTACGCGGATGGAATGATATTAATAGTATTCCTAAAGATATTAAAACAACTCAAAAATATGGCTTGGGTTCACAACGAATAAAATTGTTTTTTCAATCTGTGTATCCAAAATTTAAAGAACTAGAAAAGATTGTAATTGGGATTAATATTTCCAACAGATTTTATGATAAAACTATTTCAATAAATTGGGCAGATTTGGAAAAAGTTTTAAAAGTTATTGCAAATGAGAAAAGATGGTATGATGGAAATCGTAAATTATTTATAAATAATTCATTATCTCAACTTACTACAAAAATTCAAAGACAAGATGTGCTTTTAAGTGCTGGACAGTTAGATAGTTTCTTGAAAAAATTTGATTCGTTTGAAAAGGTTACCAAAGCTGATGTAGAATCATTATCAAAAGTTATGGAAACTGCACCACCGAGCAAGATTTCTGTAACATCAAACTTTATTAAAACACGTGACAAAATAAATAAAGTTTTCATTGAAGACATTATAGCAAAATTTGAACATCTTATGTCTTCCAAAATCGACAATGAAAAACAATGGCAGAAATACTTTGGAGAAAATTCATGGATATTTAATCACTTGTTTCCGTTTGAAGTCATTTTGAGAAAACAAGAGGCATATGTGGGGGGGAAAACTTTAGAAAATGAAGAAGGTCGTGTAGTCGACTTTCTATTCGAAAACGGATTTAAAGACAATTTTGCATTATTAGAAATAAAAACACATAAAAAAGATTTATTGAAAAAAACTGCTTATAGAAAACCCGATGTTTTTGCATATTCGGATGATCTTTCAGGTGGTATTAGCCAATGTTTAGACCAAAAAGACACCTTTCTCAGAGATTTTGGAAATAAAGAAAAAATTATAGATCCTAAGTGTATTTTAGTAATTGGTCTTAAAAGTGATTTAGATGAACACCAAGGTAAATGCTTTGAATTACTGCGCTCAAATCAGAAAAATGTTGATATTTTAACTTTTGATGAGTTATTAGCAAAACTTTACGGATTATTAAAAGTAATTTCAGAATAACAATAATGAACCCAATATCGCAGATTTGTTATCCATGTATAATAAAATTAAAAATAAAATATAACCTCCCAAAAAAACCCAACCCAAACAACAAATATAAAAACGGCAAAATATAAATATTTTTGCCGATTTTATATAATTCAAAAAAAAGAGTTAACTTTGCTTAAATAAGCAAAAAAATGAGTATTACAATAGAAAACCAAATAAATACATATTTTGAAACTAGAGACAAAATCTCTAGAGAAGAACTATTGGCGCTAATCAAAAAAGATTTTGCCAATTGGACAGACAATACCATTAATATTTATTTGTCTAGTTTACAAAAGAAAGGCATTATCCATTCCCTTTCAAGAGGCATGTATGCCTTAGGAAATGAAGAAACATTTCAACCGCATCTAAACAATAAACTAGTTAAACTAGCAGCAATCATAAACAAAACATTCCCATTTGTAAAGTATTGCGTTTGGGAAAGCTCATGGTTAAATGATCTAATGCGACATCAAACATTCAAAAATTTCACGATTGTAGAAGTAGAAAAAGTAGCCAACGAACAAGTGTTCAACCAGCTCAATACCAACTTCCCAAATGTTTTCATCAATCCAGACCAAAAAACAATAGAACGATATATCGGAGCTTTAGATAATGCCATAATCATCAAAAATTTAAATTCAGAAGCACCCATTCAAAAATGGAACAACATAAATGTGCCAACATTAGAAAAAATTCTAGTAGACATCGTAGCAGACGACGAACTATTTGCAGCACAGCAAGGCGAACTCGAATTTATTTTCAAAAGTGCATTTGACAAATACAACATCAACGAATCAAAAATGAAACGCTACGCATCGAGAAGAAATCGCGAAGCTGAAATCAAAAACCAAACCAATATAATTACGGCAAAATAAATCATTTTTTGCCAATATTATAAAATGATAAATAACGGAACACATACAACAAATTAAAAAAGAACAACCCAGAAGCTTTTATTATTGGTATAAAGCTTTACAATTAAACAAATAGGAAATGGCATTAAGTTGGAACGAAATCAAAGACAGAGCAGTTAAGTTTTCAAAAGAATGGAAAGATACCACTAATGAAGAAGCCGATGCAAAACCATTTTTAGACGCTTTTTTTGATGTCTTTGGAATCACTCGTAAGAAGATTGGAACATTTGAACACCGAGTAAAAAAACTATCAGATGCCGATGGTTACATAGACTTACTTTGGAAAGGAACTATTTTAGTCGAAATGAAAAGTCGTGGTAAAAACCTAGACAAAGCCTTTCAACAAGCCATTGATTACACACACGGTTTAAAACAAAACGAACTACCTAAATACGTTTTGGTATGTGATTTTCATTTTTTCAGGTTATACGATACCGAAGAACAAACCACTTTAGAATTCACTATTGACGAACTAGTACTTAATGTGCAAAGCTTTGGCTATCTTTTAGGCTATCAAAAGAAAACGTATAAAGAACAAGACCCTGCCAACATCAAAGCAGCGGAGTTAATGGGGAAATTGCACGACCGATTAGAAGAAATTGGTTACGAAGGGCATCCGTTAGAAGTATATTTGGTTCGTATTTTATTCTGTTTGTTTGCTGAAGATACTACGATTTTCAATAAACAACAATTTCAAGATTATGTTGAAAATAGAACGGCAGAAGATGGAAGCGATTTAGCATCCAAAATTCAAGAACTTTTCCAGGTTTTAAACACACCAATTGAAAAACGATTCAAAAACTTAGACGAGCAATTAAACGACTTTCCGTATGTGAATGGTAAATTGTTTGAAGAAATTTTACCAATGGCAAGTTTTGATAGCAAAATGCGCCAAGCTTTATTAGATTGTTGTTACATCGATTGGAGTAAAATTTCACCGGCTATTTTTGGTTCCATGTTTCAAAGTGTCATGAATCCTAAAGAACGTAGAAACTTAGGAGCGCATTACACTAGTGAGAGCAATATCTTAAAACTGATTAAACCCTTATTTTTAGATGAACTTTGGGCGGAGTTTGAATCTATCAAAAGCAATAAAAACAAATTACCCGAGTTTCATAAAAAAATTAGCCAACTCAAATTCTTAGACCCTGCATGTGGTTGTGGGAACTTCTTGGTAATTACCTATCGCGAATTACGTTTGTTAGAATTAGAAATTTTACGAGCAACGTACAAATCAGGACAAGGAATTTTAGATGTAAGCGATATCATTTGGCTCGATGTAGATATGATGTACGGTATTGAATACGAAGAATTCCCAGCTCGTATTGCCGAAGTAGCCATGTGGCTAATCGACCACCAAATGAACATGCTCATTAGCAATGAATTTGGACAATACTTTGCCCGTTTACCATTGAAAAAATCAGCTAAAATTGTGCATGGCGATGCTCTGGAAGTAAACTGGGAAGATGTTGTAGCTAAAAATCAACTTTCATACATTATTGGAAATCCACCATTCATTGGTTCAAATATTATGAGCCAGTTTCAAAGAAATCAAATTGTAAAAGAATTTGAGAATATTCAAGGAAGTGGAGTTTTAGATTATGTAACAGGTTGGTATTTAAAGGCTGCAAAATATATTCAAAACACTAAAATTAAAGCAGCATTTGTTTCTACAAATTCTATTGTTCAAGGTGAACAAACAAGTATTTTGTGGGGACAAATGATAAATAAATATGGAATTAAAATTCATTTTGCTCATCGTACTTTTAAATGGAGCAATGAAGCCAAAGGTAATGCAGGAGTAGATTGTGTAATTGTTGGATTTGCAAATTTTGAATTATCTAATAAGCGTATTTATGATTACGAAGACATAAAAGGTGAACCTCATGAATTAAAAGTTAAAAATATAAATTCTTATTTAGTTGATGCAAAAGAAATATTTGTAACTAAAAGAACTAAACCCTTATGTAATGTTCCAAAAATTTTAAAAGGTAATTACTACGCAAAAAGTGAAGGATTGCTTATTGAAGAAAATGATTTAGAAACTCTTATAAAAAATGAACCAAATTCAAAAAAATATATCAAAAAATTAATTGGTTCTGATGAGTTTATAAATAATAGAAAGCGTTATTGTCTTTGGTTAGTTGATTGTCCTCCTGATGAACTTAGAAAAATGCCTTTGGTTATTGAAAGGGTAAATAGAGTTAAGGCTGATAGGCTTACAAGTAGAGATAAAGCTATGCAGAAGTTAGCTATGACTCCTACATTATTTCGAGAAACAAATAATCCAGACTCTTGTCTTGTTATTCCTGTTGTATCTTCAGAAAGAAGAAATTATATACCAATGGGCTTTATTGATAAAAATACCATTTCTACAAACGGTAACTTAATCATGCCAGATGCTAATCTTTATCATTTTGGAATCTTAATGTCAACTATGCACATGGCTTGGGTAAAAACAACTTGCGGAAGATTAGAGAGTCGCTTTAGATATTCAAAAGATATTGTTTACAACAACTATCCATGGCCAGAAAATCCTTCAGAAAAACAAATAAAAATTATTGAGGAAAAAGCCCAAAATGTATTAGATGTAAGAGCTTCTTTTCCTAATAGTTCATTAGCAGATTTATACAATCCATTAACCATGCCGCCTGCTTTAGTAAAAGCCCACAACGAATTAGACAAAGCCGTTGATGCAGCCTACAGCAAACAAGCCTTCACCAGCGAAGCAAAACGCATGGAGTTTTTATTTGAATTGTATGAAAAATATACAGCAGGGTTGTTTGTGAAGGAGAAGAAAGGGAAGAAATAAAATTATGAACAGATTAGTGTTAATAGGAAATGGTTTTGATTTATCACATAAATTAAAAACAAGCTATAATGATTTTTTATTTTATTATTTAAAGAAAATTTTAGATAGTTTTTTTAGTAATTTGTTATATGAAGTCAAATTAATAGAATTACACTCTAGATCAAGTATTACTGGTGTTCCAAAAATGAAAACTCTTGATGACTTGATAAGTATTTTAAATATATTAAAGACTAAACGAGACAGCAATATATCCATTGAATATAAAAGTCATTTTTTTCAAGAAATTATTGAAGTATATCAACATGAAAAATGGGTAGATTTAGAAAATCATTACTTTTCATACTTATTAAGAATGTCAAAAGCTTCTTCTAATTTGATTGAGGATATTACAAAATTAAATCAAGATTTTGAATATTTGAAAACAGAATTAGAAAACTATTTAAGAGAAGTTGTTATTTCAGATAAGCCTATACAGAACCCTGCAAAATTTGATTTTTTATTAGAAGATGTCCCACTTGATCAACTTATTGATTCTAATCCAGATTACCCTACTAGTATAGAGAATATACATGTATTAAACTTTAATTATACACCAACATTTAACGTTTATGCTCAACATCTTAATATAAAAAAGAATACAACTATTAATTTCATTCATGGAGAATTGAATAATCCCAATAATCCAATCATTTTTGGTTTTGGAGATGAACATAATGAGGAATATAAAAAATTTGAAAATAAGAAAGAGAATCAATTATTTGAACATATTAAATCTTTTAAATATTTAAGGACAACAAATTATCAAGATTTAATTCGTTTTATTGATGGTAATGAATTTCAAGTATGTATAATGGGGCATTCTTGTGGGTTGTCAGATAGAACAATGTTAAAAGAAATTTTTGAACATATAAATTGTAAATCAATTTTAATCTATTACCATAAATGGGGTCCAGATGCTCACGAAAATGATTATGTTAATAAAACTTATGAAATTTCTAGACATTTTACTGATAAAGGCATGATGAGAAAAAAAGTTGTTTCTTTTGAAAAATCAAATCCACTATAATAGTATTATAAATTTTATTCATTCTAAAAACTGAACATATTAATACCCCATCCTTAAAACCTCCAAAAAAAAGTCATAAGGAAAAATCTTTAGTTTAAGAAAATTAGGTTTGAAAAGGAAAATTAAAAGTAGATAAAATAGTTTGGTGCATCTAAAATTGATTATTTAGTTCAACTATAATATTATCAGCTAATCTTAATAAAATTACAATGAAAAAAAGATACATTCTTAACGGATTTCCTAATAGGGAAGAAGCTCAAAAAAGAAATCAGGAGTTTGCATTGAATTATGGTATTAAACCAGATTCAACTACAAAATATATATTTAAAGTTCACTGTTTACAAAGAGAAGAATGGGGGTTAGAAATACTTGAAGACCATCTCAATTTATTAGATGAAAATGAAAAAATACCAGAAAGGTTAAGAGAAATACCGAATAATCCATTTGTTAATTCTTACGTTCCAATGGTTTTTAGATATCTTGAATCAAAATGGGTTGACGATTTTTTTAAAAATGGCAAATTAAGGCTTAGCTCTTTTAAAAAGTTTCATCAACATCAAGATGAACAAAGGGGTGATAAAAAAGAAGGCTCAAATTTGGTTGTAGGCTTAGGTTCAGAAAAGCAATTTTTCGCAATGACAGGCAATGGATATGATGCATTTGTATTGTCAACTAGTATGTCTTATAATGAGAAAATGTACGATGACTTTGGTATTGATTCCTGCTTCGTTATAGAAAAACCACATGAATTTATGGATGAAATTATAAGAGCAATTCCGGAATTTAAAGGAATTAATTTTGGGCCATGTTTATATCAACCTGATAAAACCATAACAAGACAATTACCTGACTTTAATTTAGATTCTATAAAAAGTGAGGATAATCCAGACACAAACGATATGGATAAAATGTTTCATGTAATCAATCAAGCAAGTGGTTTAGATGTTTTATTTTCGAAAACAAATGAATATTCACATCAGCATGAATTTAGAATGCTTTGGCATACATATTTAGACCCAATGCCTGAACATATTGATATTATAGTTCCTGAAGCAAGAAAATTTTGCAGAAAAATAAAATAAACTTGCTTTTGAGTATAAAGAAGTTCAGTGGAGCTTATCCTTTATTTTTAGTAAATTAATATTTTAAATAACAACTATTTGCCACTTAAACCAAACTAATGACAATATAATTTTAAAAAACATTTAGAAATACATTCCTTAAAACCTCCAAAAAAAAAAGACGTAAACAAGAAAACGAAGAATCAGTAATTAGTTAAATCAAAAGAGAACACAATGAAAAGTATTTTAATTTTTATATTCGGTTTTGTAGCCGGTGTAGTAGCAACATTCTTTTTTATTTTTTTAATTAGTTTAGGTGCTAATAGCAATACACAAGTTGAAAATGAAAAAACAATTCAAAAAGTTGAAGTCAAAGGTAAAAAAGGTAGAGTAACCCTTTACGTTGGTATTCCTAAAGATTCAGTCGAACTATTAGTAGGCAAACCTGACGAAGTCAGATTAAATACAATAGGTAATACTACTTACGAAAATTGGGGGTATAAACTTAAAAATGAATACATCTCAGATTTAGATGTTTCATTTGAAAATGGAAGAATGACTTCCGTAGATCAAAACTAAAAGATGTAAATCAGCAAATGGAATCCATTATTGAAGCACTTAAAATTTAAAAGACCAATATATTTTAAAATGAATCTTTACAAAAATTTTGTATTTAAACAAGATAGCAACAATTTTATGAACCAGCTACCGACAGTAGATAAAATATTAAAAACGATACCATTGATAACTTTATTAATATTAATTTGTAGTTTGGTTAAAAACTATATATATTATGAATATTTTGGAATTAATATAAATGAGTTTATTAGCTTAAGTGAATTTTCATTACTCTTTATTAGTGAAATAAAATTATACTTAATTTTCATTATTTCTTTAATTATTTTTTTACCTTTTATTTTTTTAAAAAACTTTGCTCAAAAAAACTTCGGTGAAAAAATATTCTCATTCTCGTTGACAAAATCATTTTCTATAATTTTCATTTTAGTTTTCCCGCTTAGAATTTTGAGAACAATTTTTACAGAAAATGATTTGCTAATTATAATTGAAAAGTGTCAACAAGACTTAATTTTTCTATTTGTAACAATATTACTTGTTATAAATAATGACATAAAAGTCATCAGAAAACTCTATCTGTTTTTTTGTACAATTTCTTTAATAATTTTCTCCATAACAAAAGCATATGTAGATATTGAAAAGATAAAAAGAAACTTGCCTAATTATGAAGTTGAATTCAATTATGAAAATTATCACGTAAAAACTGAAAAAGATTACATTTATGTAGGGAAAACACATGAATATATTTTTATTTTCAACAATTCTAAAAAACAAACAGAAATTTATAAAACCGGAGAAATAAAAAACTTAAAAATAAAAAAAACTGAAGTTAATAGAGGTTACAAGTAATGGCTAGTTCAGTCCTATTCCGAAAATTCCCACCTCTAGTGCTCGAAACAATATTCAGCGAAGCTAATCCTTTCGTGTTCGGTATAAAAAAATAACGAATACAGCTCGTGCGCGAAACAATGTTCAGCGAAGCTAATCCTTTCGCATCATACTTTTAACATTCATCGCATATAATCAAAAATCTCAATTATACGGATATAAATTTTAGACCCCTCTATGATTAGACCAGAAGACTTTTATAAAGAAATAGAATGCTTTTACAAAGAAGAGCGATATGCTGTTCGTGACAACGGTGCCGTATTGCGCTATCCAATCGACGGTAAAAAAAAGCGTCCTACAGACAACAATTGGACTTTTGGAAAGTTGAACTTAAAGTCAGGTTATTTAGAAATTGCCGCTGTAAGAATTCACAGAATAGTGGCTACTGCTTTTCATGGAGAACCACCCACAAAAGAACATGTTGTAGATCATATTGATACAAATAAACAAAATAATCGACCCGAAAATTTACGTTGGGTAACTAGATTAGAAAACATCTTACTTAACCCAATTACAGCAAAACGAATCGAAATTATTTGTGGGAGCGTTGAAGCATTTCTTGCTGAACCTTCAAAATTTAAGAATAAATTTCCTGACCCAAATTATGAGTGGATGTGTACGGTCTCAAAAGAAGAAGCACAAATTAGTTTAGAAAGAATGCTATCTTGGGCAAAAAGCAACAATCCATCAAACGGGGGTTCTTTAGGAAAATGGATTTATAATCGAGGTACTTCAAGTCAACCTACCATCTATGTTGAAGAAGATGTAGTAGAATTAATAAATTCATTAACTCCAAATGCTGTTCAAAAAGTACAAAATTGGAAAACACCAAGTGAATTTCCATGTTGTCCACAGGAAAAATCTGAGCACCCCATAGCTAACTATATTTCAAATGTAACCATTGGAGCAATATTTTCCCGAAACCAATACACGAGTTCAATTATTGAGCAGTATGCAATATCCAAAGATGAAAAAACATTATGGATAATGTGTAAAAGTGGTGAAGAAAACCCAATAAAACCCTACGCTTTAGCTGAGGTAACTTATCAAAACGATGTTTATATACATAACAGTCTAGGAACTTTTTTCGAAAAAAACGGTGCAGAAAAGCAATTTACCCTAATCCAAGGACTTGAATGGACAGGTGAAGACACAATTGATGATTATTGTTAAATGAAAATATTTAAAGCGAAAGGAACGGTTATTCTTGTTTTCCATTACGTCATCCTGAGCTTTGTCGAAGGACCTGCTATCCGCTATTACAAGGTATCGCTTCTATCAGGGCTGGATAGTAAGCAAATGGCTTTCTTGTTGTATTTTTTAAAATAGGAATCCTCACTCGTGCGCAAATGCCTTCACGTTCTTAAATACTTTTTAGTAAAACATATATAAAACACACCACTATGGCATTAAAAACAGGACCTAAAAGAATCGCAACCTCTATAGGTAAACCAGTTTAAAGTCAAAGTGTTAACAAAACAAATCAGGAAATACATAATCATTAAAATCACTTGCGAAGAAGTAGTAAAAAAGAATGAAAACAAAACTAATATCCAGATTAGGCTATAAAGAGTTTTATAAAAATTCGGAATCAATGGATGTTCTTGTTAAGCAAATACATCTAGAGAGTGCATTAGAATTTCTGGTACTTATAAATAAAAATGAACATTTAGTTTACCAAAATGAATATTCAGAAATTAGATTTATTCTTAGAGAGTGGATACCTGATACATCGGAGGATTTTAAAACAAATTTTATTCGAGTTTTTATAGAACATTCTGAAAGAAAAAATCTCAAAAATGTAAAAATAATTAACAAGATAAGCACATTACGAACTATCGAAATCTTATTAAAGAAAAAGATAAAAATTGAAAAAGTAAGTCATAATCCTGAAAGTCTTTTCAAACTCTATTTAATCGTAAATGACGAAATAGCCAATAGACTAGAAGTTTTTACAAAAAAGTATCTGGTTGGTAATTTGTCAATGTCAAATGAAATAAGACTTCATCTTCATTTAGGTTTAAATCAATATTTAATCAATACAGATTTAGCCAATAAAAAACTTTGGGTAGAAGCTTTAAAATTCGTGCAATTTGAAAAGTGGATAAATACGAAACCGGAATTAGAAAATACTTTGACAAGGTATTTGGAAAAATTCAATGTTAAAACACTTTATGAGTTATTTACACTAATATTTAGAATTGGTCAGGTTGCCATAAGCCATCATAAATTCTCAATTGACGAACAAGAGAAAGGGATTACATTTTTTAATTACATCTCAAATCATAATATTAATTCTTCAGAATGGAATGAACTATCAGAAATAATGAAAAATCCATTATATAGAATGGATAATGGAGAATATTTGATTATTGATTTTTATTTTGTTTTGAATAAATTTTTTACAGGGATGTATCATGATTTATTGAATTTTTCAAACTCTGAAAATTCAAATTTTCACCAAGTTTATAGTTCGGATTTTGTTGAAAAGTATCTTTTAGGAAATGCTGTTAATTCAGTTTTTGGTAATAAATACATTCAGTTCAATGAAGATAAAATGAAAAGCTACAAGTTGAAGAATATCAATAATCTTGCTTTACCAGATTACTACATTAGGAATGGGAATAAAGTTTTTCTATTTGAATGTAAAAACTCATTAGTATCATTAATTGCTAAACTAGATTCTAAATTTGAAAAGGTAGAAACAGATATTAAAAACAAGTTTTATGAAAGTGGAAATAAAAATAAAGCAGCTAAACAACTATTGAATTTTATTAATTTGTCAAATGAGGGTAAATATTCCTTTTTTGACACGTGTGCTAAAAATAATAATTTAATTTATTATCCAATTATAATTACTACCGATGATACATTGACATCGCTTTCATTTAATAACTTAATAAATGAATATGTAATTAAAGATTTAAATAAAATAGATGGTAAATTAAAAAAGAGGATTAAACCAATAACAATTATTCATATTAATGACTTATTGTATAGAACAACATCACTAAAAAGATTAGATGTTTTAATTGATGCTTATCATAAACATTTTGACAGTAGTAAAAATTTATACTTTGATAGATTTATATCATTTACAGATTATATTGAAATTTTTGTTTTTAAGAGAAAAAAAGCTATTGATCATAAAAGTTTAGAAAAT
>JAHRWO010000186.1 GCA_019105125.1 Flavobacterium sp. | reverse complement strand
TTAGCCCTCGATTTTACATCTTGGAACCATGGCCCCCCCCTTTTTTAGGAAAAGGATGACCTTCGGTCTCTCTATTTAAAGGAAATCTTCACGCCTTTTTGTCGGATTCGGCTGAAATTTACGGGACGGTCTTATTTAAGAATGTATGGCTTAATGTTGCGAAAGAAATTGATTTCCTCCCAATGGTTTTTAAAGCCCTGCTTGGTAATATCCTCTCTTATTGACCATAAGTATTCTTGCAGGTATATCGTCGTTTGATATGCTTCATCAATTTCATTAGATGCAGACAGCGAAATGGCATTTTCTTTTCGCTGTACCTCTGAGATAATATGATTTAATGAAAATACCATTTTTGTTAGTTTGTTTTAACTATTTTCTCTTTCATTTACTCGCCTTTCTGTTTTATAGATTCATTAGTTTTTGGAATGAAAAGTCGGAACTGAACATTTCCGTTTCGTTTATTATTGATTCTGCCTGTGCTTCTCTTCCATAAGCAAACATTTGCTGTTCATAATTTTCAATAGCCTCTTCAATGCTGTTAAATTTCCCATTGGTCAGATTATCCGACAATATCAAGGCATCCATCAACCCGCTGTTTACGCCTTGTCCTGCAAAAGGAGGCATCAAATGAGCAGCATCTCCAATCATCGTTATGGGTAATGGACGCTTACTTTTCCAAGACTTACCTAAGGGAAATATTCGTGTCGCTAACCCTACAAAAGATGATGTCACACGAATCAGTTCTTTGTAGCGTTCATCCCAATCGGAAAATTTTTTCAGGAGAAAATCAACGACACTATTTCTGTCTTGAAAATCTACCAGAGTCTTGCTTTTCCATTCATCAGATGTTTTAAAACTTATTCCAAAATGCAATGCACCATTATTATTAGGATTCGCAAATAATAAATTACCTTGATGAGCAGCCATTAGCCGGTTTCCATTGCATAGCTGAAAAAATCCAGGACAGTTCACCTCTGGTTGATGAATATCGGCTTGTATATTGAAAGTACCTGTTTCTTCAACTTCCGTGTCGGTAACAAATTTTCTTACTTTAGACATTCCACCATTGGCAATAATAACCAGATCTGCTGTTTCACTCGATTTATCCTCAAAAGTTAGTATCCACTTCTCCTTATCAGGTTCAAGGGTAACAAGTTTTCTATCCCAAATGACGGTGTCATTTTGTAGGCTATTTAATAAGATAGTTCTTAAGTCATTTCTGTTTATTTCAGGATTGTCAAACCGATTTTCGGGCTTTACATTTTTTGTGGTTAAAATATTACCCTTTTCATCAGCAATATTTACACCCATTGGTAAAGCTAAGTCATAATAAGTTTGTAACAATCCCGCTCTTTTCATTGCTTCCTGTCCCGAATCCCTGTGCAGGTCAAGTGTCCCACCAAAAATCCTTGCATCTCGGTCTTTGTCTCTCTCGTAAACTGTAACGTCCACGCGGTTTTGCTGTAACAATCTCGCCATCGTTAATCCAACAGGCCCGGCACCAATTATTGTAATTTTTTTATTTTTTAGCAAAGTCATATTCTTGTTTACTGGTTTTAGGGTCAGCTGATGTCTGTCAATTTAATCACTTTATTTTTTTTAAATTCAAACACGGATTTTCCTGATAACTTTAGCTCTTGCCCTTTTTTTAAGCCGTTCGGGAAATCCATTGCTAAAATAGCTGTATAATCAATCTCAATTTCCGTGCTGTTGTCGAAATGCTTAAACGATTTAACCACCTGCGTTCTTTTTGTAAAGTATGTTTTTGCTGTTTCTGCCTGTTGTTTAAACGCTGTTAATCCTTTCAGCGATAAACTGGTCTCATTATTTTGAATGTTTTCAAAAACAATATTATCGTCGAGGTCTGCAACCATTTTTTTGATATCAAATTGGTTGTATCCATCGATGTAGTTATTGATGATGTTTACTCTGTCGGTCATATTTTGTAATTACTTATCGGTTACATATTTGTGTTGTCTGTAGGTTGTTCTACGATAATTGCCAACTTTTAACTTCTATACGAAGGAACATTTGGGATACTTGAACTTTCGATTTAGCGCCAACACGAGCAAACCGAAGTTAGCACCTATTCTCTATTCAGCATATTTTTTAAAAATACTTGTGGCAATGTGTCCGCCAAAACCAAAAGTATTACTCATTGCGAAATTCACTTGCCGTTGTTGTGATTGGTGTAACGTCAAGTTAAATATATCCCTATATTCAGGTTCAATATCTACCGAATTGATTGTTGGCGGAACAATGTTATTCTGAACAGCTTTAATACAAGCGATTGCTTCGATAGCCCCCGCAGCACCTAACAGATGTCCTGTCATTGATTTTGTCGCACTAATATTTAATTTGCCTTGTCTGCCGAAAAGTCTTGCTATTGCTTTTAATTCGCTCATATCGCCTTGTGGTGTTGATGTAGCGTGTGTGTTCAGATAATCTATTTCATTGGCGGAAATATTTGCGTCTTCCAATGCTAAAACCATACCTAAATATGCCCCTTCTCCCTCTGGGTGCGTACCTGTTAAATGATATGCGTCTGAAGCCATGCCACCGCCAGCAATCTCGGCAATAATTGGAGCATTTCGTTTTATAGCGTGTTCATAGTTTTCCAAAATAATTGCACCTGCTCCCTCGCCCATAACAAAACCGTCTCTGTTGATGTCAAAAGGACGTGATGCCATTTGCGGATTTTCATTTAAGGTTGACAATGCTTTTGACGCGTTGAAACCACCAACGGCACTTTCGTTGATAGGCGCTTCCGAACCGCCTGTTATTATCATATCTGCTTTGCCCCAACGGATATAATTAAAGGCATCAATGATTGCGGTATTGGAAGTTGCACAAGCTGAAACAGTTGTAAAATTTATGCCCCGAAGCCCGTATTTTATCGAGATGATGCCCGAAGCAATATCGACTATCATCTTCGGGATGAAGAAAGGGCTAAAACGTGGTGTTCCGTCCCCTTGCGCAAATTCAGTTACCTGCTGTTGAAATGTGCCGATACCACCATTTCCCGACCCCCAAATAACGCCAATACGGTTTTTGTTCAGCGTTTCAAAATTAATGTTGGCATTTTTAACGGCTTCTTCAACGGAAATTAAAGCATACTGCGTAAACAAATCGTATTTTCTTGCTTCTGCTTTTTCAATATGGTTTAATGGGTCAAAGCCTTTGAGTTCGCAAGCAAATTTTGTTTTGAATTTTGATGTGTCAAATTTTGTAATGGGGTTAGTTCCGTTAACGCCTGTTAAAAGCGACTGCCAAAAATCGTCTACATTATTTCCAATGGGCGTTAATGCTCCAAGCCCTGTAACTACTACTCTTTTCATTATTTTTTCTCTATGTCAATTATTATTTGTCGGGCTACGTCTTCAAAATATATTTCCTTCGTTATCATCGATATTCTTGAAATAGCCAATAAATTTGTCAATATCATTAAAGCCTGAATACGTGGAGTTGCTTTATAAACGAATAAGTTTTCTTTTTCTCCTTTATTCAGAATTTGTAAGTATAGCCTGAATTAGCCCTCGATTTTACATCTTGGAACCATGGCCCCCCCCTTTTTTAGGAAAAGGATGACCTTC
>JAHRWO010000145.1 GCA_019105125.1 Flavobacterium sp. | reverse complement strand
ATTTGATTGTGTGAAATTCCGAAATAACTCGTTGTTTTTGGTAAGAACTTACTTTCCACCGAAACAGAACTTAGTTTGTTGTTGTAAAACGTAGAAATATTGATAGGACGCGGATCATAAATTCGAAATCTTCTTACATCGGTAACAAAATTGGTTTGAGCAATTTCGTAAATGTCTTCAGAATAAGATGCGTTAACCCAAGTTTCTGTATTTTTATCTGCTAAATATGAAGGGGTAATCCCAAATTTAAATTCCTCATCTTTTAATCCATAAGCGCCATAAAAAGCTACTTTGTATTTTTCTGATAATTTGGAATTGGTTACAGCACCTAAACCAAGACGGAATCCTTCAAAATTATTATATTTTACGATACTTCTTAAATCGATATCAAAGATAGAAACAGGAAAATAACCGTTAATTATTTTTCTACCAAGAAAAACTTTATGCTCAATTTTTTCCGAAAGAGACAAACTGTCGATTGAAGTATAAGTGCGAAGTTTTCTTTTGTCTAAGGTGTCTTTTTTAAAGGAGTTCCAATACTCGTTTTCTCTTTTCAAGCTATTTTCTGGAACTTCAATTTTTACTCTTGGTTTTGAAATGGTAACCGTTTTATTGATTTCAATGTCGAACGGTGTAGATTCAATAATTACATACGCTTGATCCGTTGCGTTTTTACTTTCCAATTCTTCTAAATCCGAACTAAATTTAATGGTTCCGCCTAAGATTTTAATATCCTCATGATTATTTCCTTTGGAAACTCGGAACTTTCGATTTTTAGGGAACCAAACATCAAATTCTTTTTTATAATCAAACGTGTAAGTGGCATTGATATTTACGACACCATAAATTCTGAAGTAGGCTTTTGAAATAGCATAATTAATAGTGTCAATATAAAGTAATCCTCTTAATCTATTGGTATTTAGTTTTTTAGGCTCGAAATAAATTCGATAAGCACTTCTTCCATCAATTTTAACGGTATCAATTAACTTATAGTTGTAAAGTCTTCGACCAAAGTTAGAAATTGGATTTTGAACTGGAATTTCTAAAATCTCAAACGGATTTTCATAAACGGAATAGGAAATAAGCTTCAAACCTAAATATTCATACAAAGGTTGCTCAAAACCTGCCATTCTTGTAGCCAAAATGGTTTCTTTGCTTTGTTTCGGATTGTGTTGAATTAGATTTACTTTTTCCGTTTGATACAAATGTTGTTTCTCTGAGAATTTTTTGAATTTGTAATTCGTTGAATCCAATTTCATTAAAGGTTTTCTCAGTAATCTTTTCTTGTAAATGGTATCGATTTTAGAAGAAATACTATCAGGATTAGCCGTAACTTGCGCGTATTCATAATTTTTGTACTGAAAACTTTCCAAACGTTTTTCAGGATCGTTTAATTTTCGATTTTCAATTACTTTTTTGATGATATTGTTTACTTCAATATCAGTATGGATTTCGGCTTTTTTTTCGTTTAAATCGGGAACTAGTTTGATTGTTATATTATTAAGACCATTTTCAGGATAAAAAGATTTTTCATAGTAACCTTTAAAATTTACTCTAACTGGAATTTTAGTGTCTTTTACATCAATTGTAAATTTCCCTTCCCAATCGGCATTGAATTTTTTATTGTTGTATGTTACTGTTGCAAATGCAATTGGAACTTTTGAATCAAAGTCGATAACTTGTCCTTTAATTTTGGTTTGTGCTACAAAACTATTGGTTATTAAGAAGCACAAAAAAAGCCAAAAATATTTCATTTAGAGGTTGATTTTCTACAAATATATTCAAAATAAAAATCCCGAGTGTTAATCGGGATTTAAAATTTATACTTTCATGATTTCAGCTTCTTTAACGGCTAAAAGTTCTTCAATTTTCTTGATGAACGCATCCGTTAATTTTTGAACATCTTCCTCTGCTTTCTTGCAAATATCTTCAGCAGTACCGTTTTTTTCTTCTTTTTTGATATCGGTATTAGCATCTTTTCTGTGATTTCGGATACCAATTTTTGCTTCTTCTGCCTCGTGTTTCGCTTGTTTAACTAAGTCACGTCTTCTTTCTTCTGTTAAAGCTGGAATGTTAATGATGATGTTTTCACCATTGTTCATTGGGTTTAATCCTAAATTAGCAATCATAATTGCTTTTTCAATTGGGCCTAACATATTTTTTTCCCAAGGAGTAACGGTTAATGTTCTCGCATCAGGAGCATTAATGTTTGCTACTTGTGAAATTGGGGTTTGAGAACCATAGTAATCTACAAAAACACCACCTAACATTTGAGGCGAAGCTTTTCCAGCTCTAATATTCAAAAATTCTTTTTCTAAATGGGCAATCGAACCATTCATGGCTTCTTTTGCACTGTCTAAAATAAAATTAATTTCTTCTGTCATCGCTCTTTATTTTTATTTCGTACGTTGAAATTTAAACTTTGTAATAAATTATATGGTTACTGTTGTTCCGATGGTTTCACCTTCGCAAACTTTTAACAAGTTACCATCTTTATTCATATCAAATACAATAATAGGTAATTTATTTTCTTGACTCAAAGTGAAAGCAGTCGTATCCATTACATTTAATCCTTTTGCTAAAACATCTTCAAATGAAATATAATCGAATTTCACCGCATCTGGATTTTTCTCTGGGTCGGCATTGTAAACACCATCTACACGAGTTCCTTTTAAAATTACGTCGGCACCTACTTCAATTCCTCTTAAAACAGCCGCAGTATCCGTTGTAAAATAAGGATTTCCTGTTCCAGCTCCAAAAATAACAATTCTTCCTTTTTCTAAATGGCGAGTTGCTCTTCTTTTGATATAAGGCTCAGCGATAGCTTCAATTTTTAAAGCGGTTTGTAAACGCGTTTGCATTCCAGCTTCTTCTAAAGCGCCTTGTAACGCCATTCCGTTGATTACTGTTGCTAACATTCCCATGTAATCTCCTTGCACTCTGTCCATTCCGTTGCTGGCACCTGCGACACCTCTAAAAATGTTTCCACCACCAATAACAATTGCAATTTCAACTCCTTTATCGTGAATTTGTTTGATTTCTTGTGCGTATTCTGCAAGGCGTTTTGGATCAATTCCATATTGTCTTTCGCCCATTAAAGCTTCACCACTTAATTTTAGAAGAATTCTTTTATACTTCATTCCTGTTAATTTTTTTTTTAAAGGAGTCATGCTGTCGCAAGCTCAAGTCATTTGTTGTATCATTTTGGTGCAAATATAGTTAAATCGGTTTTTTCTAAAAAAAATGTTGGAACAATTATAAATTTAATTCCTGAAATGATTTTTTTGCTTCGTTGTAGCCAATTTCAAAAATGGTATCCATCTTAGTTTTACTAGTTTCAAACGTACTAAAATTAGCTAATTCCTTAGGTTCGATAACCCAATCACACAAATTGAATTTTTGATAATTATAATTCGCATACAACAAATCAAAGGCTCTACTGGTAACGGATTTTATCGATTTTAAATCTTTGGATTCGATATTCTGAATCGGACTCACATAAACTCCAATCAAATAATCACATCTTCCTTGTAAAATGTCGGTTGGGAAATGATTCAAAATACCACCATCGCTGTATAATTTCTTATTGATTTCATAAGGTGACAACATTCCCGGAAATGAAGAAGAAGCTAAAATAGCATCAATTAGTTTTGTTTCGGGATTAAAAATTTTCAGTTTTCCTTTAACTAAATCGGTTGCCGTGATGTAAGCCGGAATTTTTAAATCGCCCAATGTTATATCACCTAAAATTTCTACAAAATAACTTTTGAAGGATTCCGAATCAATCAATCCTGCTTTTTTGAAGGTAAAATGTTTCCAATTAAAAAAGTAAATCGATTTAAAAAATTCTAGAATTTCTTCGGGCGTTTTCCCAAAAGCATACAAACCACCGACGATTGCACCAGCACTTGTTCCTGCAATGCAAGAAGGTTTCAGGCCTTGCTCGGTTAAAAATTGTAAAGCACCTGCATGGGCAATTCCTTTAGATCCGCCACCAGATAATACAATTCCGATAGATTTTGACGCATTTTCCATGTGTAACATTTCTTACATATAAATATCAAAAATAGAACTAAATTTGCCAAATAAAGTTAATAAGATGATAAATACCATAAAACAAGCATTAGAAAGCAGTTTTTCTTATGCTGATTACCGAAAAAAAGTAACAAGTTTAATTGCAGAGGGAAAATCTACCGGTCACCAACAATCAGCCGAGTTACTTCATTATTCAGAATTAAACGAAACAAGAATGAATCGTTTGGATAAAACTATCGAGGTTACTGATGAAGTGAAAAATAAATTACAAAACCTAGACAAAAAGTACATTTGGTTAGTTTTAAGTGAAGGTTGGTGTGG
>JAHRWO010000139.1 GCA_019105125.1 Flavobacterium sp. | reverse complement strand
CATATTTTTTAAACTATCAATTTCATTTTGCACTGACAACCAAGCTTTATCTTCTGCAGTAGTAGTTTTTGAAATAAAACTATCTTTTAGAAAAAAATAACCTAATTGAACTGCAATAATGATAGCAAATAACAAAAAAATCCCACTTCTGTGTTCTCTTGAAAACAGGAAGTAGGATTTTAGTTTATTCATTTTGAAAAAATTAATCGTTTTTTCTTACTGACTCTTCGTCATTTTCTGAGAAAGAATCTGGCTCTTTAGCAGGCGGAGTTGTTAAGACCTTATAAAAAAAGAAACCTGTTAAACAAATCACAATTCCTTGTGCCAAAACCATAGTTATTAATGCTGCTGAATTCATAATGTAGCCCTCCCTTCTTTAACACGTTTCTTATAAGCAACGTAAACAATTACTGAAATAAACACAAAAAGCGTTAACAATAACATTCTACCTATAAACTTATACAATGTATTGTTTGTAAAATCCCCTTTTGCAATTGCATCTCCTGGCTTAATTACATCACCTACTTTTACAATAGTTTCTTGATTGAGGCTAGGATCAAATTTATACTCTTTTGTATCTGTGAAATTCTCAATTAATACCTTGTTTGATTTTTTATCAAATCGTTTTCTTGTATTTTCAAATTCAAATTTAACATAATCTGATCTTACATCAACCACTTTACCTTCAGCCTTACCAGATCCTTCAAAATTCTCTGCATAATAATTATCTGCAAACCACTCCTTGTTTTTTGTATCGTTATTTTGAACTTGATTAATCCAATCAGGAATACTTGTTACTAAAACGGCACCTAATAATAGTGGTGTGATAATTAAAATTACATATTTAAAGAACTTAGGTAACTTGATATCAGCTCCTTTATTGATTTCTTCCCAACCTCTGTTAATTCCAAAAATATAAGAAAAAAGTACTGTTTCTAAAAATGCAAATACAACTAAACTTACTGTTCCTGCCCAATAATCATATTGATCAAAAACACCTTGATTATAGAAAATAACCGTTGGTAATCCCATAATTAAAGCTAACGCTCCAAACGACCAAGCTCCTTTATTTTTAGACCATCCAAATTCATCAGACATGAAGCCCATCCATGGAGTTCCCATTGCTAACGAAGAAGTAATTCCAGCAAAGAATAAAAGTCCAAACCAAAAAACACCTGCTAAGATAGCTAAAACTCCACCCCATTGTTGGAACAAATAAGGCATTGTTTGGAAAGCCATACCAAAACCTGCATTTTGAATAACCCAATCTAATCCTAGGTATCCTGCAGCGATTGGAATAACAATTAAAGAACCTAAAACCACTTCAACGAACTCATTCATGAATCCTGCAGAAACAGCATTTAAAGCTACATCATCTCTTTCTTTTAAATAAGCAGCATAACAGTGAATGGTTCCCATACCAACAGAAAGTGTAAAGAAAATTTGTCCAGCTGCAGCTAACCAAACTTTTGGGTTTGCCAAAGAGTCAAACTGTGGTGTCCACAAAAAATTCAAACCGTCCCAAGCATTTGCATTAGGAAAAATTTCTGACGCTCCGCTTGTTCCTAAAGTAACGCCTCTTACAGCTAAAATTACACCAAATAAAATTAATAATGGCATTCCAATTTTAGCTACTTTTTCAATACCTCCTAAACCTTTTGATAAAATCCAAGTGTTTAATAACAAACACAAAATATAAAAAACTACTGCTTCGTAAGGTATTCCAGTAGTAGAATGAGAAATATCTACATAAGAATTAAAGAATCCAGCAACATCTGCTTGGCTCATTCCATCAAATGTACCTACAATAGAGTGGTACACATAAGACATTGTCCATGACTCAATATAACAATAATAAGCTGCAACTGCAATATTTGTAAAGATTCCAAACACTCCAATATATTTCCAAATTCGGCCTTTAGCCATGGTATCTAAAATATATGGGGTACTGTGATTTCCAAATTTACCTCCAAAACGACCCGTTGACCATTCAATCAACAATAATGGAATACCCATTAATAAAAAACACACTAGATAAGGAATAATAAAAGCTCCTCCACCATTCTGTACCGCTTGCACTGGGAATCTTAAAAAATTACCCAAACCTACAGCGTTTCCAGCCATGGCTAAGATAAGCCCAACTCGTGAACCCCATGATTCTACTTTTGCTGTCATATAATTATATTGGATGTTAAGACTTCAAAGATAATAAAAGTATCTAAAATTCAAATAAAACTTGCATTTAATGAAATTTTACAAGTCAAAAACTGAACTTCTTTTAGTTTTTATCATATCTTTTAGCTTTAAAAGGAATGCTAAAGTAAGATATAAACCAAAACCTAAACCCACTGTTATAAAAGAAATATAAATAAAAAACAGACGTACATTGGTAGCTCTCATACCTAATTTGTCTGCCAAACGAGAAGCTACAAAAAAACCATGTTTTTCAAAAAAGTGTAATAGGTTTTGAACCATTTAAAAATATTTTTTTTTCAAAACTACGATTATTTTTTCAAAATAAAATGTCCGATTGCACAATCTAAACACTTTTTATTATCGCAATAATTCTTTTTTAATTCTAACAAAGTTTGAGACTCAAAAACAGTTTTCACCTCCAATCCAAAGGACTGAAACTTATCTACAACCGCATTTTGTTCTGCCGAAATTAATGTTGCCAAATCAATCAGCTCTTGAGAAATATCTTTTTTATGGCTCCAGGCGTAGGCAAATCGTAAAGGAATAATTGCATTTATGATTACCAAATTTATAAATGATTTAGAGAGTCTTTTCATCTTTTTTACACTTTCCTTGTCAAAATTATAATGCGTTTCCCAATATTCACTAACACCAATAGTAAAAACTTCATACAATTCAGTTATAGTAATAGCATTAATTACCAAAGAAAAAAGATTCTTCCGATGAAAGTATAAATTTGCCAATTGCACCAAGCGAATGGTTGGAAAATTATCCGGACGATGTTTGAAAAATTCTGCAGTACCAACAATTTTGCTGTTAAGTTGATATTTCTGAACTAAATGATCATACGAATTTTGTAATCCTCTTGCATAATTGTCTTGAAAATTATAAGAAAGTAAATTTGCCTGACCCAACAACAAAGCTTCTAATGATTGTGTAGAAAATGATTCTTTTCGAACCACTGAAAAAGGAATAGATCTAGCTACTTTATAAAACAATTCACCATTGGTATTCAAACCAAAATTTTTAGCTAAAAGACAAAATAAAATCGCTTCCCAATCATGATTAGATGTTTCTGCCAGTTCTAAAATTAGTTGAGATTTTCGTTCTAAGCGTTCAAAAAACAATCGTTCTTGCCAATTTTTGAATATAAATTTATCTACATTTCGTAATTCATTTTGGCAATAAATCCATGATTTTTGACTTACCAATGATTGATATTTGTGTAAATCCGAAAGCGCAACGTATTCTTTGAGTTCTAAAGTTGGAAATTCAGAATTATCTTTTCTAAAAATGGGTATATCATGTTCCCAAACGACATGTAAAATAACCGAATCATAATTCGAATCTTTCTCATGATTGTGAATGTACCAATCCGATGACTTGACATGAATTTCTACATTTCCAGCCCATTTTTGATTACCAATAATCAATTGTGCATTGAAGAAATCAGGTCCGGCAAGTTGTAAATATTGGCCTGAATTAAGAATCTGAATCGATTCTCCATTTGTAGTTTTTAATTTGGCAATATCAAATTTCTTGAATTGCCACACGTGGTGCAAAAAATCTTCTTTCATTCTGTATGGCGTATATAATTGAAAAACAAAGATAAAAAAATTATATTTGCGGAACAACTCAAATCATTATGAAAAAAATTATAATCGTCACATTATTAAGCCTTTTTACTTTTGCACAATCTCAGACCAATGTAAAACCTTCTAAAGGATTTAAAATAACCTATACTAGAAGCTCTAACGGAAAACTCATCGAAAATCAGGATCCCATTTTAATTTTCACAAATACTAACAAAACCTTAGTTACTACTGAAAAAATGAATTCTGGAAAAGCGGAATTCCCATTTGAGCAAACATTAATTGATCGAAATGGAAATACAATTATACAGGTTACTCAATTAAAAAAAGAGAAATCAGTTACTACTGCGGATAGTCTTTCTTTAGCAAAACAAAATTTCGAATTCCTTCCCAACACTAAAACCATTTTAGGTTACAAATGTCAAAAAGCGAAAACGATAATTAACTCAAACACGATAGAACTTTGGTACACAAATGAATTAGGAGTCAAAGGAGCTCCGACTACTTTAGGGCAAAACATCGGCCTCGTTTTGGAAATGGTTCGCAATGGGAATTTTGTGATTTCGGCTACCAAAATCGAGAAAATGAAATCGGTTAGCCCTAGTTATATTTTGGAAAACAACACTACTAAAAGTCCTGTTTTAGATGGATTGACTTATAGAGATTTGGTTTGGAAAAGTCGCTTTACCACAATTAAAGTGTTTGAAAATGAGATTGTCAACTTCTCTGAAGCCTCCAAATCAAATGATAGTATTTTAAGATTTGCAAACGGAACTATCATTTTGAAGAAAATTATTTTTCCTGAAATTAAAAAAGGAGATTTAGTCTTTTTAGATTTAGCGGAACAATCCAATGGAGATGCTTATGATAGAACGGGCTCAGTTTTTATGATTCCGCAAGACAAGAAGCAGACTTTTTTAGATGGTTTGCAAAATGGCGCTAAAACATTACCCATTTATGAAAACGGAAATGGAAAGCAATATCAAGGCGTTGTGGCTACACCAGAGTTTTCTCCTATCATTGAATTGATGCGCTTTTTTACGCCTTTCGGAATTAAGCAATACAACTACATTCAATTGAAAGACAAAACTTGGCACGAAATTGTTCCGTATCGAATGGACATTACCGATTTAAAACCAAATATCTCAGGAAAAACGGTTTATGTAGGAACTTTTATTGGTAATTACGATAAAGGTGGACACAAAATTTCGATGAATATTACGATTAATCCGAGCGAAAGTTCTTTGGATAAAACCAATGTTTCTATTCCTTTATTTAATACCACAAACGTGATGGAAATGGCGGGACAAGAATATGCTACGATGTTTAATCATGAAAAAGGATTGGAAGTTACTTTTAGTTTGGATAAAGAAATCAAAAATGCTCAATTACGCTACATTACCACTGGTCATGGTGGTTGGGAAAACGGCGACGAATTTGTTCCAAAAAGAAACACCATTATTTTAAACGGAAAAGAAATGTTTTCATTTATCCCATGGCGACAAGATTGTGGTGGTTATCGATTGTTCAATCCAGCCTCAGGAAATTTTAATGATGGATTGTCTTCATCTGATTTGAGTCGTTCGAATTGGTGTCCAGGAACAGCAACGAATCCGATTTATATTGAATTAGGAGATTTGAAAGCAGGAACACATACCATACAAGTAAAAATTCCTCAAGGTCCAAATGAAGGTGGAAGTTTTAGTTCTTGGAATGTTTCGGGAGTATTACTAGGAGAATAAAAAAAGGACGTTCAATTGAACGTCCTTTTAAAATTATTTTATCGAATTGATAATATCATGTTTTGTAATGATATGATGTTTTCCGTTTCCTAAATCAATTAAAACCGCTTGGTTTTCTTTTGTTATTAATTTAGAAACTTCTTCTACTGGAGTTCCAATTTTTACGATTGGAAATGGTTTGCCCATTACTTCGCGAATTGGTCGTTCCGCTGTATTTTTATCGGTGATATAACTTTGGAATAAATCCGATTCATCAACAGAACCTACAAATCCATTTACATCAACTACTGGAATTTGAGAGATTTTATATTTTCTCATTCTTTCGATAGCGTGCGAAACTAATTCTTCTGTACGAACAATAACTAATGGTTTTTCGATGTGTTCTTTAATCAAATCTTCTGCTTTTGTGATTTCTTCATCTAAGAAACCTCTTTCGCGCATCCAATCATCATTAAACATCTTTCCAACATAACGGCTTCCAGAATCGTGAAATAAGACCACAACTACATCTTCTGGACCAAAATGTTCTTTCAACTGCAATAAACCCTTTACAGCAGCTCCAGCGGAGTTTCCAACAAAAATACCTTCTTCTAAAGCGATTTTTCGTGTGTAAACAGCAGCATCTTTATCAGTAACTTTCGTAAATCCGTCGATTAATGAAAAGTCAACATTCTTTGGTAAAATGTCTTCTCCAATTCCTTCCGTGATGTAAGAATAGATTTCATTCTCGTCAAAAATTCCAGTTTCGTGGTATTTTTTGAAAACCGAACCATAGGTGTCAATTCCCCAAATTTTGATATTTGGATTTTTTTCTTTCAAATATTTTGCAGTTCCAGAAATCGTTCCTCCTGTTCCAACACCTACAACAAAATGTGTAATTTTCCCTTCCGTTTGTTCCCAAATTTCTGGCCCTGTTTGTTCGTAATGTGCGATAGCGTTACTTGGATTGTCATATTGATTTACGTACCAAGAATTAGGAATTTCTTCACCCAATCTTTTGGAAACTGAATAATAAGAACGTGGATCTGTTGGTTCAACATCGGTTGGACAAACGATTACTTTAGCACCAACAGCACGAAGAATATCTGATTTTTCTTTTGATTGTTTATCTGAAATCACAAAGATACATTTGTAACCTTTAACAATTGCAGCTAAAGCCAATCCCATACCTGTATTTCCAGAAGTTCCTTCGATAATAGTTCCACCAGGTTTTAATCTACCATCTGCCTCTGCATCTTCAATCATTTTTAGTGCCATTCTGTCTTTTACAGAATTTCCTGGATTGAATGTTTCAACTTTAGCCAAAACCAAAGCATCGATTTCAGCAGTAACTTTATTTAACTTTACTAATGGTGTATTACCAATAGTTTCTAATATATTTTTTGCGTATTTCATTTGAAATTTTGAATTATTTTGCAAAGATAGGTTGAATTTAATAAATAAAAAATCACACTTACGATTTATAAAAATAAGTGGCTATTATTGAAAGAAATTCCAAACCAATCCGAATCGAATCATGAAATCTCTGTAAGGATAATTAGGAGCTGAATAAAAATCATATCCTGTGAAAGAAGAATTTAAATGTTCCGCTTTTAAGAAGATGCGCGTTTGCTTGATACGTGCGTTAACAAAAAAATCGATCATTGGGAAATCACCAATCTTAGTTTCATTTTGAACATAAAATTCACCTATTAAAGGATTGTAATCATTGGCGTAATATTTTGAAAAATATTGAAAGGTTACACCTGTTTGAATTTGCATTGCCTTTTTAAACACAAAGCCAGAATAATATAATGTATTTCTTGTAACTATTTGGGGTACGTTCAGAATTAAATCAGATTGTTGAACATCTTGAAATAACACTGTATTATCTAATGCAAATTTCCAAAACTTAATTTCTTTATTAGCCTTTACAGAAAAATAATTTAAAGTTTTATCATACTGCATTGGACTAACAGATAATTCTGTAATATCGTTTGTTAAATTATCAAAATACAAATGGTCGTTGATGATTTTGTATTTAACATTTAAATTGATCCATTTTGTTGTAGCTGAAAAATCAAATTGACTTAATTTTTCATTTTTAAAGTTATTAAACCAATTATAATCCACATAAGCACTTTGATGTAAAGTAAAGTTCAAATTGGGAATACTATTTAACTTTTGAAATGAAAATTTTACGCTGTTCTTAGAGTCAAATTTGTAGCCGGCAATAAATTCTAAATTTGAAATGGATTGATTTGTTATAGATTGTGATAAATTAAATCGGAAATCAATTTTTTTATAAGCATTAAAATAACTTCCTCCGAACATGTTAATTCGATCAGAAACAGAACTTGGAACAGCTATCGAACTATTTGAATTTAAAACTAAACTTTGATAATAATGGTTATAATTGTTGTCATCTATGAAAAACTCTAAGTCACCAAATTTCTTAGTAGTTAAAGCTATAGAAAATTTATTGTAGAAATGATTATATCGTGTTTTATCTTTAATTGAATTAGAAAAACTAGTACCAAAGCGAGAATTCGCTGAAGACTGAGTAAATTCAAAAAACTTGTATTCATGGTTAAAATGATGTTTTAAAATGATTCCACTCTTTGACTTAGTCAATTTATAGGAATGGTCAATAAAAAAACGATTTCCTTTTAAGAGTGATGTTGCATCCGTAAAATATACTTCAATTCTATCACGCTGATTGTAAGGTGGAGTACTGGTTTCAAAATCAGAGACGTTAACTATACCTCCATTTTCTTGATTAGAGATATCTTGGCCAGTAAAATGTGCATTCAGAAAATAACGTTTATTTTTCGTAAAATAACTTGTTGTAAATCTAAAATTTCCAGAGCTTGTTAAATTATTAACGTATTTCCCGAGAGAACGTAATCCCTTGTATGCGATAGAGATATTTAGATTAGGTTTCGTGTTAACCGTTAAAAAAGCGTCTAGAGATTGTCCTTGCTCCATTACGGTTTTAAAATATAAATCTGTTAATGGTGTAGGAACAGAATAATAATTAATATCCTGAACTTCTAAATAATTAAAGTGTTTGGCTTTGAAACCAAAATTTGGTTGTAGGGAAGACGAATTCAATCCAAAATCTAAAGTATTATATACATGACCTTCGTTTACAAAAGGAAGTAACCCAAAAATATCTTTACGCAAAAAGTTATACTTATACTCACTTTTAATAGTTAAAGAAGTATCAACATAGGTAGTATCTTTATTTAAAGAATAGATTTTATAGAGATCAATTGGTGGTTTTGAACTTCGAATAGATTTATTGTTTTTTTTAAATCTAGAAGATAAAGAATCTTTACTGCTATTTTCTTTAGAAAAATTAAGTTTTTCATCTGAGGGTGTTTGAGCATAAGTCAAACCAATAAAAAAAAATAAAAATAAAAATCTCATTACATTTGTGTATAAGTGCAAATGTAATGAGATTTTATATTTAAAAAAAATCGGAACGATAAACGTTCCGATTTTAAAATTATCTTAAGCGTAATATAGTGGTACCGTCATAAAAAAGACCGGCAACAGAACCATCAGCTCTAACAGCAAGTAACTCGTAACTCATAACAACCTCACCAGTTACAGTACTATAAGTTCCTACTGCATTATATTTAGCGTCGTAAGTTACACCTCCACTAACTACACGACCAGCAGTTACATTATTAACTAAAACAGTACCAACTGAACCATCAGGATTAGTAGGTGTAAAGAAAACATTATAGGTAGTATTTAAAGTACCCGCTACTGCTGAGCTTCCTAAACCAGGTAAGTCATTTGTAACAACTAAAATATCACAATCACCTGAACTATTAGCTGCACCTGTACCAGGAGTTGAACCATATCCAACATCTTCAACACTTAAATTGCCAACCCAATAAGTGAACTTAGTAGGACAGTCATTGTTAATAATTGAAATAGTCTTTGAATAAGAACCTTCATCAGAGATACCAACACCATAAGTATTGTCACTGACACTAGCAATGTCTAAGTTAAAAGTTCTAGTAGCATTCAAATTCGTATCATCAACAATAGCAATTGTTAAATTAGTTGAGATTTGACCTGCAGGAATAACAACAGAAGTAGGTGCATTAAAATGAACACCACTTTGAGCAGTACCATTAGTAAAACGTAAATTAACAGTTACATCTGTAGAAGAAGGTTTAGAAATACTAACAGGAATAACAAGAGACCCCCCATCTTCAGATACACTTAAAGTAGCTTGATTGTCAGCAAACATAGCAAAATTGCTAGCAGCATATGCTTTTTGATTATCGTCATCATATGCATCACAAGAGTTAAAAAGAAAACTCAGTGCTACAAATGACAAACCATAAATTATGTTTTTTTTCATATGAATAATTTATATAATTAATAAACTAGTTATAGTTTGGATTTTGAATAATATTTGGATTAGCTCTAACTTCCGCTTGAGGAATAGGGAATGTAAATCTATGGTCAGTTATTGGTAAAGTTAAAGGTGTTGAAGAAATAATATCATCAGCAGCATTTCTATCAATACTAACGTTTGCAATAGAACCTAATCTTCTTAAATCTACGTAACGGTGACCTTCGAAAGATAACTCTTTTCTTCTCTCCACTAAAATATCTCTCCAAGCCTCTTGAGCAGTAGCATAAGTAGGTAATGCCTGACCAGTACCTCTTGCAGTTCTAATTTCTTGAACTAAAGCTGCAGCAGCAGGTAAGTTAGGAGAAGCTTTGCCAACTTGACACTCCGCTAAGATTAACTTCATTTCAGAAACTCTGAAAATTTTAAGATCATTTCTTAAAGGAGCACTTGCTTTACCAGGATATTTGTTGATCATGATATTGTTGTTAGCTAAATCACTAGTTGCATCTACGAAAGCAGATCTTCTAACATCAGATGGGAAAGAATTATATAAGTTAAATAGATTCATACCCATGTTGTGGAATGCCCCACCATTGATATCAGTAGTGTTAAAGTAGAAATTAGCTGCAACGTTACCCCAACCACCAGCAGATGGTCTAGAAGCAGCGAAAATAGTTTCACCACGTTGTAAGTCATTCCACATTAAGTTATAAGTAGCCGCATTTGACAAACTTAAACCAGACAACGAGATAGCATTGTTAGCAGCTGTTTCTGCATTTACATAATCTTTTCTGTAAACATACATTCTAGCTTTGATAGCCTCAACCATAGCAGGAGTTACATATTTGTAATCATTGAATGTTGGGTTTACAGTTGCATTAGTACCTAAGTTAGCAGCAGCAAAAGCTAAATCTTGCTCCATCAAATCATAAATTTGGGCATTAGTAGCACGAGGTAATGTAGCAGTTGTTGCAGGAACAAAGTCAAATAAGATAGCACCTAAAGCATTTGGATCAGCCATATCTGTTGTAAAGTATGACTGTAATTGCAAGTAAGCAAAAGCTCTTAAAGCTCTAGCTTCAGCAATAATAGATTGCTTTTGTAATTCTTCAGTTGGTGTAGAAGTTTGAATTTGTGCAGATAAAGCTATCAATCTGTTTACACGGTTGATGATAGTTTTGTTACTAATCCACATGCTTGAAGCATATCCGTCAGTTGCAAAAAAGTTGTATCTGTGTAACTCAAAACCTTGACCACCACTATCAGGAGCAATACCAACTTCGTCAGTAAATACAGCTGTAAAAGCAATCTCGTTAGAAATAGATACTCTTGGGTAAATATCCGCAATCAAAAAACCTTTTAAATCTTGAACTGTTCTAAAAGATGTTTCATCATTAATCTCACCTTCTTGAACAATGTCTAATGCATCGTTACAAGAAACCATCAAGCCAAAACTGGCAAGAAATAATAAAAACTTTATTTTTTTCATATTATTTTATTTATTAGAATCCAACATTAACTCCAAATGTTACCGAAATAGGGTTTGGATAGTTTGTTACAGAAAGCGACGTAATAGCTTCAGGATCAAATCCTCTCCATTTCGTCCAAGTTAATAGATTTTCTCCTTGTAAATAAAACTTAAGTGAATCAATTGGAGTACCTTTTAACATTTCTGGTGAAAAGTTATATCCAAAATTAACATTCTTAAGTCTTAAGAAAGAAGAATCATATAAGAATCTATCTGAACTTCCATCATAAACACCTGCGTTTGAAGCTGCTAAAGCTGGGATGTTTGAATTAGGATTTGCAGGAGTCCATGCGTTCAATAAATCTGCACTTACGTTATCATCACCAATGAATGAAGATGTATTAGCCCAAATAAACTGGTTATCAATTCTCCAGAAATCATATGCATAAGAGAATAAAGTGTTTACATAGAAACCTTTGTAATCAAAGTTGAATCCAAAACCACCTTGATACACTGGAAGTGGTGATTTACCTGTAGCTCTTCTATCTACAGTTTCGTCTGGAGTTTCAGTTAAGTTTCCATTGATATCATAGAATAACATATTACCATTTGCAGGGTTAACACCAGCATAAGGAATTAAATTCCACTCTCTTAGTAAGTTACCTACTTGAATCAAGTTAGTTAAAGCTGACTGATTTTCTTCAACAGCTAAAGCAGTAACTCTTGTTTTGTTGTAAGAACTGTTAGCAAAAATTGAGAAATTCAAATCTTTACTTTGAATAATGTTGTATTTCAAAGATAACTCAACCCCTTTATTTTCTAATTCACCGTTGTTACCATTGATACCGTAAACACCAGTAATAGCAGAAGTATTGATACCATTAAATAAATTTGAAGTTGTTTTCTTATAAACATCAATATTACCTTCAAATTTTCTGTTTAACATTCTAAAGTCTAAACCTAAGTTAGCTTGAGTAATTTCTTCCCATTTAGCTTGTGGGTTTGCAAGTTGACTTACTAATATACCAGGAACGTTATTGTAACCATTACCTGTAGCATTTAAGTTTCTAACAATATTTGTAGCTGTTAATAATGATGGGAAACCATATCCAACACCAACGATGTTTTGGTTACCATTAACACCATAAGAAGCTCTTAATTTTAATAAATCAAAAGTAGTTCCTTTCATGAAATCTTCTTTATCGATATTCCAACGACCAGAAACTGACCAGAAAGTACCCCATCTGTTTTCATTAATAAAACGGTAAGTTGCATCTCTTCTGATTGTACCACCAAAACCATATTTCTCATCATAGTCGTAATCAGCAGTCGCAAAATATGCCAAAGTACCACCTGTTAATTTAGTTGCTGATGCCGTAGAAATGTAAGAGTTAGGAGTTGCAGGGTTAAACGCAACATAACCAGTTCCTGCACCAGGAGAATATGTTAATGGATTTAAACCATTTTGGAATTGTAACTTAGAGTTATAATGAACTTTAGTATATTCAAGGTAAGCAGAAAGGTTTAAGTTGTGTTTTTCCTTGAACGTTTTTTGATAACTTAAACTTGCAATATTTGTAAAGTTGAAAGTTTTAGTGTTTTGTAAAGTTTCACTACCACCAAAAGCCTCATTTCTACTATTTCTTACCGCAATAGATAAATAAGCCCAAGGAGCACGAGCAGAAATTCTATCCTCATCTTTCAAATCTAAACCTGCACGGTTACGGAATGTTAAATTGTCTGTTAATTTATAAGACGCACCTAAGTTAACAATTGCAGAGTTTTCAGTGAAAATACCTGGAAGGTGATTCGATCTTAAGTTATCTTGTAATACCCAAGTATCATTTGCATTAGCAAAGTTAGTTCCTATAGCATCAAATAATTCTTGCCCTGTTTGATATGGGCTTTCTCCAATGTAAGGTAATCCCATAACAGAACCATGTAATGGATTCTGAATGGTATTATTATTTACACCATCAGTAGTTTCCTGAACTAATTGATTTCTTTTAGAGTGTGCTAAAGCAATTTGAGAATCAAAAGTAAATTTATCATTTTTTGATTTAGCTTGTAAATTATTTCTTAAAGCAAATCTTTTGAAATCTGTAGTTGGTACTAGACCACCTTGTTCAAAGTAGTTCAAAGATGTAAATGAGTTGAAGTTCTCACCTCCTAAACTAATACCTAAATTATGTTGTTGAATTCTATCAACATTGAAGAATACATCTCTCCAGTCAGTATCTACCGCCCAGTTAGCAATTTCTGCATCTGTTAAAGTAGCTCCTAAACCAGTGTTAAATCTTTTCTCAATTGTTAACGCTTCTCTAGCGTTAGCCATGTTGTACTTGTTCTCAGGAATTACGTTAAAACCAGTAACACTGTCATAAGTAAATTTTAAACCTGAATTGTACTTAGCTCTTTTAGTAGTAATTTGGATTACACCATTAGCCCCTTTGTTACCATAAATAGATGTACCCGCAGCATCACGTAAAACTGTGATAGACTCTACATCATTTTGGTTTAAGTTTCTAAACTGGTTTGCAGTTGAAGGAATTCCGTCAATTACAATTAAAGGATCTGTATTACCATTGATAGAAGAAGCACCACGGATTAAACCATCAAATTTAGCGGATCCTGGAGAACCAGAACTTGAAATCATAGTTAAACCAGGAGCAGTTCCCTGTAAAGAACCTAATACAGAAGCACTTGGTCTGTTCTCAATAATTTCTGATGAAATTGTAGTTTGAGCTGAAATAGACGCTGCTTTAGTAGCTGTTCTGTCATAACCTTGAGTAATAACAACCTCTTTCATCTCAAAAGCCTTAAGCTTAACTTGATAAAAGTTTTGTTTACCAACTGTTATTGATTGTTTAGATCCAACAAAAGAAATTTCAAGAACATCTCCTTCTTTAGCCGAGATAGTAAAGTTACCATCAAAATCAGTTGTTGTTCCAACTTTAGTACCTTTAATGACTACGTTAGCACCCGCTGCTGGGCCTAAATCATCACTAACTGTACCTTTTACTGTTTTCTGCTGACCATAGGATAGCTGAAAAACAAATAACACTAACAGTGTTAAAAATCGAATAAATTTAGATCTCATGAATTATTATAATTTAAAGTTAGTTCGCAAATATAACTTTTTATTAACAAATAAAAAATTAAAAAATTATTTTTTGTGTGAAAGACAATCCCGAATTCGAGTTGATCTTTACAAAGTAAAATCCTTTAGACAAGT
>JAHRWO010000083.1 GCA_019105125.1 Flavobacterium sp. | reverse complement strand
TACGCATACGCTTTCAAAATTTGGTCAACCAAAATTACTAAAGCAGCTGCTACAACCAACTGAACAATGATACGAATTCTACTTGGAATTAAGTTTCTTAATAATGATATAATTACGTTACCAAAAGCTACTACCGCAGTAACTGAAAGTGCCATTACAAAGGCATTTTTCATTTGAACTGTTACCGCTAAAGCCGAACAAATACCTAATACCTGTACTGTTACTGGGTTATCGTCATTAAATGGATTCGTAATTAATTTAATATTACTTTTTGAAAATAATCCTTCTTTGTTGTTTTCTGCCATGACGATTATTTTTTATTAGATTTTAAATATTTTTCATATGGTTTTAAACCTCTAACTAACATTTCGGTTACACCATTACCAGTTAAAGTAGCTCCAGAGATTGCATCAACTTCACCATCCGCTTTGTTGTCTTTTCCTTGGTATCCTTTAACTACTTTTAAACCTTGTAAGTTTCCGTTAGCGTCAAAAACACTCTCTCCAATAAAACTTTTTTGGAAATAATCTTGAGTAATTTCACCTCCTAAACCAGGAGTTTCAGCTTTATGGTCAAATACAATTCCATCAACTTTTAAGTTTTCGTCAACCGAAACATAACCCCAGATAGCATCCCATAATCCCATTCCTCTTACTGGAATAACATAGAATTTTTTACCATCTTTTTCAGCATTGAAAATTGGAAATTTTCCTTTTTCTTTAGCGATATCAACTGTAAAAGCTTCTTTGCTGATTTCTGTTCCGTTCTCGTCAAAAACTACTTCACTAATGATGTGTTTTTTGTATGCTTCTTCAGAAGCATCTCTATCTACAGCTACTCCAAACGATTTTAGAATGTACTGCATTTTTTCTTTCTTAATATTTGCTTCTTGATCTGGCTTAAGTGCTGTTGCAGCAAACGCTAATGCAGAAGCTACTAACACTACCATTACAGTCGCAAACAAAAATGTATATCCGTTACTTTCTCTATTCATGACTATGCAGATTTTAATTGTTTAGACTTAGCCACTCTTTTCTTTCTCTTAGCAATGTTTCCATTAACTACGAAATAATCAATAGTTGGCGCTAAAGTGTTCATTAATAAGATAGCCAACATTACTCCTTCTGGATACGCTGGGTTGAAAACTCTAATTAAGATACTAAAGAATCCTATTAATAAACCATAGATGATTTTTCCTTTATCGGTTTGAGCCGCAGAAACTGGATCTGTTGCCATGAATACAATACCAAAAGCAAAACCTCCAACTACTAAATGATTTGTCCAATCAAAGTTCATTAAAGCAGTTAAACCTACAGCGTTGAACATCATTGCTGTTAAAGCGGCTCCAACTACTCCAGAAACCATAATTTTCCAACTACCAACACCAGTTGCAATTAATACAAATGCTCCTATTAAAATAGCTAAAACCGAAGTTTCTCCGATAGAACCTGGAATTAATCCAATAAATGAATTCCAAAAATCCCACTGAGCTGGAAGTTCTTTTCCATTTGCTAAAGCTCCTAAAATTGTTTCACCTGAAACACCATCGATTGTAGTAGCATCGCTAACCCAAATTTTATCTCCCGACATAAATGTAGGGTAAGCAAAGAAAGCAAAAGCACGCGCTAATAAAGCCGGATTGAAAATATTCATTCCTGTACCTCCAAAAGCTTCTTTACCAATTACAACTGCAAAAGCAACTGAAATAGCTAACATCCACAATGGTAAATCAATTGGCATTACCATAGGAATTAACAATCCAGAAACTAAGTAACCTTCGTTAACTTCATGACCTCTCCAAATTGCAAATGCAAATTCAATTCCTAAACCTACGGCATAAGAAACAATAATCATTGGTAACACTTTCCACAATCCGTGTAAAAAGATATCCATAAATGAAGGTAAAACACCATCGTTCAATTGAATGAAATGTTGGTAACCCGCATTGTAAATTCCAAATAATAATGCTGGAACCAAAGCTAAAACCACAGTAATCATGGTTCTCTTTAAATCAACAGCATCTCTAATGTGCGCTCCGTGCTTTGTAGTATGATTAGGCACATACAAAAACGTATCTAATGCATTAATAGCAGGTGCGAATTTTTCAAATTTTTGCCCTTTCTCAAAAGGCTTTTTCATTTGGTCTATTTTATCTCTTAAAAACTTCATAGCTATTATCCTACTTCTTTAATCATTAAATCAAGAGCTCCACGAATTATTTCCTGTGCTTCTAATTTAGATGTGTTAGTATAATCAATTAAAGCAAAATCTTCTGGAGCTACTTCGTAAATCCCTAAGCTTTCCATTTTATCGATATCGCTAGCCAAACAAGCTTTTAACAATTGCATTGGATAGATATCCATCGGCATAACCGCTTCCATTTCTCCAGTTACAACTAAAGCTCTTTCTTCACCATTTAAATTGGTGTTTGGCGCATATTTTTTTCCAGGCATTAACCAAGACAAGCCAGTTCTTGATGCACTGTGAATACTTGGAGATGCAAATGGCATCCAACCAAACATTCTGTATGTATTTCCTTCTGGAATAACAGTTACTACATTACTGTAGAAACCTAAGAATCCGTTAGAAGTAACTTTTTTACCTGTTAACACATCACCTGAAATAATTCTCACGTTATCTCCTGTAATGTTATTCGTTACTACATCAGCAATTGAAGCACCTGCAATAACATTGAAATATTGAGCCTCTTTAACTTCTGAACCCGCTAAAGCAACAGTTCTAGTTAAATTCAACTTACCTGTTAAGAATAATTCTCCAATGATGGCTACATCTTGCGGAGCAACAGTCCAAACTCTTTCACCTGCGCTAATTGGGTCAATTTTTTCAATTTGAACACCAACATTTCCAGCAGGATGCGGTCCGTAAACTTTGTGCAACGCAACACCTTTAACATCACTGAAAATTGATTTCCCTTTACCTTTGTAAGACAAATGAACTTTACCAGATGTTAATTTGGTTAAAGCGTCAACACCTACTTTGAAAGCCTCCATTTTGTTTTCTAAAACAAACTCAACATCAGCTGCCAAAGGAGCTGTTGCATAAGCTGAAATAAAAATAGCTTTTGGAGTATCAGCTGAATTAGCAATCACATCATACGGACGCTGATTGATAAATGGCCAACATCCAGAAGCTAACAAATGCGCTTTTACTTCTTCTGTTGATAGATCATTAGGATTTTTCTTGCTATGCTCAACGAAAACATCTTGTGAATCAGCAGCAATAAGAATCTCTAAAATGACTCTTTTTTCACCACGTTTGATTTCTTGAATTTTTCCGCTTACAGGGGCAACGAATTTAACTTTCTCATCTGCTTTAGAATAGAAAATCACTTCTCCTGCTTTAACGTTATCTCCTTCTTTTACGACCATCTTCGGAGTTACTCCGTGAAAATCAGAAGGCTTAACAGCATAGACTTTCGAGCGAGTTACTTCAGCCACTTTGTGTACTGCTTCACCCTTCAACTTAAGGTCTAAACCTTTTTTAATTCGAATGTCTTTTGACATATTTTTGAAGATATGAGTTGTTAAAAAATTTACTATAAAACGTGCAAATTTAATCAAATACATCACAGCTTACCAAAAATAAAGACTGAGATTAGGTTTATTTATAATAATTCTAAATTACGAATCGTTAATAATTTCTTAGTAATTGTAATTATCGTTAAAGTTTTATTATTTTTACGTTTTATAACTTTCAAATGAAGAAAAAAATAAGCTTATTTTTCCTTTTCTTTTATTGTCTTGTATTCTCACAACCAGGGATAGAACAAGAACCTTCCTTTAACATAAAAACCATCTCATTTAGAGTTAATGGCAATAATGTTATACCTTTTTTCAAACTTGGAGAGACGTTTGAATTAAGTTTTGATGATTTATATGGAGATGAAGCGGATTATTACTACACCATAACACAATACAATTATGATTGGTCTGCGCCTTCTGATCTCGCCAAAGTGGAATATTTAAACGGAGTAGATAATCAAAGAATTATCACTTATGAAAATTCATTTAATACACTTCAATTGTATTCACATTACAGACAAGTGTTTCCAAATCGATTCAATCAAATCACAAAAAGTGGTAATTACCTCATCACTATTCTTAATGATGAAAAGGAAATCGTTTTTACTAGAAAAATCATAATTTATGAAGACCAAGTTTCGGTTGGCTTATTAGTTAGAAGAGCAAGAGACTTTGAAAGTTTAGACGGAAAACAAAACATTGAAATGACCATTAATTATGGTGATAGAATTTTACAAAATCCCATTCAAAATGTAAGAGTTACACTTTTTCAAAATGGAAATTTAAAAAATAGTATTTCGAATATAAAACCCCAATTTACTATAGGCACCGAATTAATTTACCGCTACAACAAAGAAACCCAATTTTGGGGCGGAAATGAATCTTATAGCATTGATAATAAAATCATTAGAGCCACTAACAACACTGTAGCCAAAGTAACTTCGGGCGAAAACATTTACAATACATATTTGTATGTAAACACACCTAGAAGAAATCAACCTTACACCTATTTTCCTGACATTAATGGGAATTTCTTTATTCAAAATATTAATGCAGTGAATTCCCAAATTGAATCGGATTACTCTTGGGTTTATTTTGCTTTAAACACTCCAAACATGCCAGATAAAAACATTTATATTGTGGGTATGTTTAACAATTACAATCTAAGTGACGAATATAAAATGGAATTTGATAAAAATTCTGGTTTATATGAAAAAGCAATCTTGCTGAAACAAGGTTTTACCAACTATCAATATGTAGTTACCGATAAATCTGGAAAAATTGACAACGAAAACGCAATTGATGGGAATTTCTTTCAAACCGAAAACAATTACACAGCAATTGTATACTACAGAGGAAACAATGAACGATATGACCGAGTAATTGGAATTGCCAATACAAATAGTGAAGTCATCAAAAACTAAACATGGGGAGAAAAGATTTAAAATATCGCGGCACAAATTGCATCAACTGCGAAACACCATTAGATATTAGCGAAAAATATTGTCACCATTGCGGCCAATTAAACTCGACTAAAAAACTTGAAATCAAAGATTTCATAGAAGAGTTTTTTGCTAATTTTTACGCTTATGACTCTCGTTTAAGAAATTCCATAATCTCCTTATTTTCAAAACCTGGTGTTTTAGCACTAAAGTTTAACGAAGGCAAAAGACACACTTATGCCAATCCTTTTCGCTTATTTTTGAGTGTTTCGATAATTCTATTTATTACCTATAATTTATCCGAAGGTAATAACACAGAATCCCCAGAAGAAATTAAAGTCGAAGAAAAACTAACCGAAAAGCAAAAGCAAGATTTAAAAAAAATTGACAGTTTATCAAATAAAATAATTAGCAAAAACCAAAGAGCTAGTTTTTTAATTGATAGTATTAGTCAACCTGAAATTGAATACAGCAGAGATTCTATTTACAACAAACAATTCATTGATGAAAATATTTCTTCAGGAGGCAAACCTTTGATTTACACCGCGCTTTCATTTAGAAATTTCCACAGAAAATATCCAGAAAAATCTACTGAGGAAGCGTTAAAAGAATTGGGCTATGAAGCAAACTTCATGTACACTAGTTTTTTTAATAAATCCAAACTTTTCAAATCAAATGAAATTGAAGATGAAGTTTTC
Organism: Flavobacterium sp.; assembly: GCA_019105125.1. Lineage (GTDB taxonomy): Bacteria > Bacteroidota > Bacteroidia > Flavobacteriales > Flavobacteriaceae > Flavobacterium. Next base: position 1,790 of record JAHRWO010000083.1, on the reverse strand, counting down.
GATTACTTCTATCAAAAACTTCCTTTTTTCATTTTTCTATCTTTACCCATACTAACCTTAATGTTTTGGTTGGTTTTCTATTCTAGAAAAATCAACTACACGGAACATCTGGTTTTCACTTATACCTTTTTCACTTTTGTTTTCATTTGTTTAATGATATTTAACTTAATATCGCTACTCAGTGAAGGCTTAGCCACTTTTTTAGAAGGAGTTTCATTTGCCTTTGTATTTCCAATTTACCTTTATAAATCTTTAAGAAATTTTTATCAACAAAGCCGTTGGATTACTGTTCTAAAATTCTTAATTTTGAATCCGTTATTCTTTTTATTATTAAGCATTTGCACAGCAATCATGATGGTAATTGGAATAATTTTATTTTAATGTATGGTTAGTCAAATTACTAAAGGCATAAAGATTTCAGTTTTAACTAGTTTTGAAGGGACTTACTTCAAGAACTACAAGATTCATTTTGCCTTTTCGTATCATGTTACCATCGAAAATCAAAGTAAAGATTCAGTACAATTAACTACACGTCATTGGGAAATTTACGACGCCTTAAACAATTTAGAAGTTGTTGATGGCGAAGGCGTAATTGGAAAAAAACCTGTAATTAAACCAGGTGAAAGCTACACTTATTCTTCTGGATGTTTGCTTTCTTCTCCCATTGGTGCCATGAAAGGATATTTCAACATGGTGAACTTTACCTCAACTAGAAGCTTTAGAGTAATTATCCCTACTTTCAAGCTAAGTGCTCCTTTTGCTATTAATTAAATAGCGAACAAATCAGCTTCGTAACATTTGTTATCGATAATTCAAAATATACTTTGTATTTTTGTAATCGTTTACGAATATTTCGTAAATCCAAGTACAAAATTGTCTAATCTCAAAATACAACACCATGTTAAAAGGATTTTTTAATGTCCCAAAAGCGGTAAACGAACCCGTAAAATCGTACGCTCCAGGTTCTCCTGAACGAGCAAAAGTTGCAGAAACATATAAAACTATGTGGAATTCTCAAGTTGAAGTTCCATTATATATAGGTAGCGAAGAAATTAAAACTGGCGATACTAAAAAAATGTCAGCACCACATGATCACCAACACATTGTAGGTGTTTATCATCAAGCAGACAGAGCTTTAGTTGAAAAAGCAATTTCTGAAGCATTAGAAGCTCGTAAAAAATGGGCAGCTTTATCTTGGGAAAACCGTGCTAGTATCTTCTTAAAAGCTGCTGAATTATTAGCAGGTCCATACCGCGCCAAAATCAATGCAGCGACTATGATTGCTCAATCAAAAACCATTCACCAAGCAGAAATTGACTCTGCTTGTGAGTTAATCGACTTCTTACGTTACAACGTAGAATTCATGACAAAAATATACGCAGACCAACCCGCTTCTACATCAGACATGTGGAATCGTGTTGAATACAGACCATTAGAAGGTTTTGTATATGCCATTACTCCTTTTAACTTTACAGCTATTGCAGGTAACTTACCTTCAAGTGCTGCATTAATGGGGAATGTTGTGGTTTGGAAACCAGCTGCAACTCAAGTATATTCGGCAAATGTGATTATGCAAGTTTTCAAAGAAGCAGGTTTGCCAGACGGTGTTATCAATATGGTAATGGGTGATTCTGGTATGGTTTCTGACGTAGTTTTATCAAGCCCACATTTAGCAGGAGTTCACTTTACAGGTTCGACTGGTGTTTTCAATGACATTTGGAAAACCATTGGAAACAACATTGCAACTTACAAAACCTATCCAAGAATCGTTGGAGAAACAGGTGGAAAAG
>JAHRWO010000057.1 GCA_019105125.1 Flavobacterium sp. | reverse complement strand
TATCTTAACACCAAATTTGTTAATCAATTAATAAAACCCAATTACAAGATGTTAATTTATTAAATATTTAAATTTAGGTCGAAATTTGTAAAAATATCACAAAAATTCATGGACAAAATGATGGCAAAATAGTATATTTGTTACCTCATTTACACAACCAAATGGATACGAAAATTTTAATAATAGGTGCTTGTGGACAAATTGGCACCGAGCTTACAGCAAAACTTAGAGCTACCTACGGAGTTAGTAACGTTATCGCATCAGATATCAGAAAATTAGAAAATGATGTAGTTAACAACGGAATTTTTGAAGTAGTAAATGCGCTTGATTATAACCAAATTGAGCATTTACTTGAGAAATATCAAATTACTGATGTGTATTTAATGGCGGCATTGCTTTCGGCTACAGCTGAGAAAAATCCGGCATTTGCTTGGGATTTAAATATGAATTCGTTGTTTCATGTTTTAAATTTAGCTAAAGCAGGAAAAATTAAAAAGATTTTTTGGCCTTCGAGTATTGCGGTTTTTGGACCTACAACTCCAAGACAAAACACACCTCAATATACCGTGATGGAACCATCAACTGTTTACGGAATTTCGAAACAAACGGGTGAAAGATGGTGTGAATATTATCACAAACAATATGGTGTAGATGTAAGAAGTATTCGTTATCCAGGTTTGATTAGTTGGAGTACCGAAGCTGGTGGTGGAACTACAGATTACGCAGTTGATATTTATCACAAAGCGATTACCGATGGAAAATTCACGAGTTTCTTATCTGAAAATTCAGAATTACCCATGATGTATATGGATGATGCAATTAAAGCAACTATCGGAATTATGCAAGCTCCATCGGAACAAGTTAAAATTCGTTCGTCTTACAATTTAGCAGCCATGAGTTTTACACCTAAGCAAATTGGAGAAGAAATTAAGAAACACTATCCAAATTTCGAATTAAGCTACGAACCTGATTTCCGCCAGAAAATCGCTGATAGTTGGCCAGCAAGTATTGACGATACTTCGGCAAGAGAAGATTGGGGTTGGAAAAACGATTTCGACTTAGAGAGTATGACAGTGGATATGTTCAAAAATTTAAAAGAACACATTTACAATAAATAAAAAAACGTCCCGAAAAATCGGGACGTTTTCCATTAAAACAAAAAACAAACTTACTCCTGAACGATAGGAGCTCTCAATGATTCTAACACTGCAACAACTTCACCAATTAAAACAGGGTCAGTAACTCCGTTTAGACCTGCTGCTGCACCTACATATTCTATAAATTTATCATATTCAGCATCATTAGCTTTTTTACCCATACGAGGATTTCGTGCTGGGTCATGTGCTGCTACCATATTTAAACCATCATAAGTATTAGTAGCTCCACCACCTGTATTAGCCGAAAAGAAATCGGTTAAATTATCACTCAAAATAGCTACGTTAGTAGTATTTCCACTTAATGCTTCAGAAATTACAGGTGCAAAATGTTGTCCTAAGTTTCCTTCTGCCCCCACTACAATGTCAGAAACGATCAATGTAATCGTTGAATCCACCACAGAACGATAACTTAAACGCCCTTGTTCAATCATTTGTCCTGGGTTGTTTGGATCAGCAACCATTCTTGTACCACCTAATTTTTGATATAACGATTGTGGTTCGGTTGAATCATCATCGCTACATGATGTAAAAAAGCTACCCGAGGCAATAAATAAAGCCAATAAGGCTAGTTTTGAAAAATTTTTCATAGTAATAGTATTTAGAAATTAATTAAAAATTCGTTGAATTCCTCTAGAAAATTTATAACTGAAACTGTCTTCAGACATAACAGGACAAGCAGTTTTATTTTCTAATTCTTTTGGAAGCACAAAACGTTCTGCTTTATAATTACCCATAGCCATAAGCTTATTGTAAATAGTTTTTGAATCTGCAACTTTAATGTCGTGAAAGAATACTAAAACACCTGTTTCTTTGTTCAATCTATCTGTTTTTACACCTGGAATGGATTTTAAGTTTCGATGAATTTCTTTTGCTTTAAGCGAATCTATTGGTTCTTTGAAGTCAATTCGGCTAATTTGTAAAGTGGCGTTATCTACGACTAAAGGTTTTGCAGTTGCGATGTGAACTACTAAAACCACAAATAAAATCAGAAAGATTCCGAAGATACTTCCTAAAGCAATTTTGATTTTTCTATTCATTTTCATGACGTCTGAGATTTTTGTTTAATTCCATTTACGTAAACAATTTATCATTGGTTTTCTCAAACTGAAAAAAAATGAATTTTTAACATTTGGCCATAAAAAATCCCAAGACAAATTATCTTGGGATTAACTATTACTTATGTTTATTTTTACTTCTTTTCTGAAAGAATTTTGTCTTCAATTATTGATTTTATTTTTACAACTTCATCCACATTATCATTTGGAACCGTCATCGAAAGTACGTAATGTTTGATTTTCCATTGCCCGTTTTCTTGAACCAAAACACCCGAACCACGACAAATTTTCATTTGCGTACTTAACAATTCGTCAAACCAAACCATTTTTCCGTTTTCGCTAAAATAGATATTGCGTTCAATAGCTTTAAAATTCCATGCTTTTCCTTTATCGAAATAAGGTTTTGCAAACGCTTGAAATTGTTTTTTGTTCCAATTTTCAGTGGCGTCTGTTCCGATGAAAATGGATTCCTCTGACATTGCTCCAAAATACGCTTCATAATTTGCAGCTGCAGCGGCTTTGTGCCAATTATCTAAAATAACGGTAATATTTTGTTTTTCGGATTGAAGCTTTTCCTCGCAGGGTTTGCAAGAGAAAACTAGAATTGCTAGGAGTAGGATGGTTATTTTTTTCATGGTTTCTTCTTATTTCCCCTCCTCTGGAGGGGTGCCTGAAAGGCGGGGTG
>JAHRWO010000141.1 GCA_019105125.1 Flavobacterium sp. | reverse complement strand
CAATAACTAAAATAAAAAAAGCCCCGATTTCTCGGGGCTTTTCTATCTAATCAAAAGGGAAAATTATTTTTTCTCTTTCTTTTCCATTTCAGCTTTTAAGCCGGCTAAGATATCATTGTTATCTCCTAAAGTTTGAGCCGGAGCATTATTAGTAGAAGCTACAGTTTCGTTAGAAGCTTTTACGTTTTTCTCCTCTTCTTCTCTGAAGATAGCCGTGTGAGAAGCTACTACTCTTTTGAATTCTTTGTTGAACTCAATTACTTTGAATTGTGCTTCTTCACCTTTTTTCAATTTTTTACCGTCTTCTTTTTCTAAGTGACGAGTTGGGATAAATGCCACTACATCATCTCCGAAATCTACAGTAGCACCTTTGTCAACAATCTCAGCAATAGTTCCGGTGTGGATAGTTCCAACAGCGAAAGCATCTTCGTATTTATCCCAAGGGTTAGCTGTAGTTTGTTTGTGACCTAAAGATAATTTACGGCCTTCAACGTCTAATTCTAATACAACTACGTCTAATTTATCACCTACGTTTACAAATTCAGATGGGTGTTTGATTTTCTTAGTCCAAGATAAATCAGAGATGTAAACTAAACCATCGATACCTTCTTCTAACTCTACGAAAATTCCGAAGTTAGTAAAGTTTCTAACGATTCCAGTGTGTTTAGAACCTACTGGATATTTAGCTGTAATATCTGTCCATGGATCTTGAGTCATTTGTTTGATACCTAAAGACATTTTTCTTTCTTCTCTATCAAGAGTTAAGATAACTGCCTCTACCTCATCACCAATTTTCATAAAATCTTGCGCACTTCTTAAGTGAGTAGACCAAGACATTTCAGAAACGTGGATTAAACCTTCTACACCTTCAGCAACTTCGATGAAAGCACCATAATCAGCTAAAACAACTACTTTTCCTTTTACTTTATCACCTACTTTTAAGTCAGCAGCTAAAGCATCCCATGGGTGAGCATGTAATTGTTTTAAACCTAATTGAATTCTTGTTTTCTCATCATCGAAATCAAGAATTACAACGTTTAATTTTTGGTCTAATTCTAATACTTCAGACGGGTGGTTGATTCTAGACCAAGATAAGTCAGTGATGTGGATTAATCCGTCTACACCTCCTAAGTCGATGAATACCCCGTAAGAAGTAATGTTTTTAACAACACCTTCTAATACTTGACCTTTTTCTAACTGACCGATAATTTCTTTTTTCTGAACTTCGATATCAGCTTCGATAAGTGCTTTGTGAGATACTACTACGTTTTTGAATTCGTGGTTAATTTTAACTACTTTAAATTCCATAGTTTTATTCACATATTGATCGTAATCACGGATTGGTTTTACATCAATTTGAGAACCTGGTAAGAATGCTTCGATTCCGAATACATCAACGATCATACCACCTTTAGTTCTACATTTTACGAAACCATTAACGATTTCTCCAGACTCATTAGCAGCGATAACTCTATCCCATGCTTTGATAGTTCTAGCTTTTCTGTGAGACAATACTAACTGACCTGTTTTGTCTTCACGAACGTCGATTAATACTTCTACTTTATCACCAACTTTTAAGTTAGGATTGTAACGGAATTCGTTTAAAGAGATAACACCTTCAGATTTAGCGTTGATATCAACAATAGCGTCTCTATCAGTTATTCTTACAACAACTCCTTCAACAACTTCTTCGTCTCCAGTTGACACGAAAGTTTTTTCTACTAAAGCTTCAAATTCTTGTAAGTTTTTCTCGTCAACTGCATCAATACCTTCTGCATAGTTGTGCCAGTTAAAATTCGCTAAAAACTCTTCTTGTGTTTTGTTAATTTCAGACATGCTGATTAAAAAATTTGTATGTTGTGTTCCTTGCGTTTCTTTATGCGAATAGAAAACAGCAACAGTGTTTTACATAAATAATTGATACCTAATGGAAACGCTTCTTCGTCAAAAGGTGTGCAAAATTACAACTATATTTTTGATTTACAAAACTTTGAACAGTTGTTTTGGTGCGTTTCTAACATTTATTTATGTTTTGTAACTGATTTATTTTAAATACATTTGCCAAAATTTAATTTTATATAATGAAAAAAGTAGTATTTATAATTGTTTCTGCCCTAGTTTTATGGAGTTGTAACAATTTAAAAGACAATGAATTTGTCATTTCAGGAACAGCTGACGGAGTTAAAAACGGAGAAAAAGTATTTGTTGAAATACAAACCGAAACTGGGTTAACAGCAATGGACACTGCCGTTGTAACTGATGGAAAATTTGAATTGAGAGGAATTACTGAATCAATTGACTTAGGATTTGTTCGATTTGAAAGCGAAAATATCAATTTACCCGTAATTTTAGAAGAAGGAAAAATTACACTTACTATCGTTAAAGATTCCTTACACAAATCTACTTTAGGCGGAACTCCTAACAATCAAAAATTTCAAAAATTCAATTCTGACTCACGTGCAATTTCTGAAAAAGTAGTCAAATTTGAAAAAGATAACGGGCCAGCGATGCAACAAGCACAAATGACGCAAGATACAGCTACTATAAATAAGTTAATGAAAGAATATAAAGGTTTTCAAGATGAAATGAATGCTTATTCTAAAAAATTCATCGAACAAAACAAAGACGCCTATTTGTCTGTTCTTTTATTAGAGAATTTCCTAATGCGCCAATATTTAACCCCAGAAGAAGTAAAAACCTATTTTGACGGTTTAGATAAAAGCCTTCACAAAACTAAAAGTGGTAAAAAAATTAAATCTACTCTTGATGCCTTGACATCTGTAGTAGTAGGGAAACCTGCACCAAACTTTTCTGCGCCATCACCAGATGGAAAAACAATATCTTTAAAAGAATCACTAGGAAAGGTAACTATCATCGATTTTTGGGCATCATGGTGTGGACCATGTAGAATGGAAAATCCAAATGTAGTCGCATTATATAAAGAATTTAATCCGCAAGGATTGAACATAATCGGAGTATCTTTAGATAAAGACGCTGCAAAATGGAAAGAAGCAATTGCAAAAGATGGTTTAACTTGGACTCAAGTTTCAAATCTTAAATTTTGGGAAGACCCTATTGCAAAACAATACAATGTACAATCAATTCCTGCAACATTCATACTTGATGCTAAAGGAAACATTGTAGCAAAAGACTTAAGAGGAGATGAATTGCGAGCTAAAGTAAAAGAACTTTTAGGCATAAAATAATTCAATGTTCTAAATTATGTAAAAAATCTCCTTAAGGAGATTTTTTTATGTTTTTCATTTACAGAACATTATAAAATAGTCCATAAAATAGTAGCAAAATCCTTTGTAAGAATAAAAAACAATTCTATATTTGCAACCGCTTAGTCAAATAAGCACGTTGGTTTGGGGAGATACTCAAGCGGCCAACGAGGGCGGACTGTAAATCCGCTGGTTACACCTTCGCAGGTTCGAATCCTGCTCTCCCCACAAAAGCACTTCGGTTGAAGTGCTTTTTTTGTTTTTATTGTCGGCCTTATCTCAGGGGTACTACAACTATGGAGTATCTATGAAGCATCTATGAAGCATCTACGGATTAGCTCTACGAAGACTTAGATAAAACAAACGAACACTTCAGCTTTAAAAGTTTTAAATGTCAAATAATAGCAAACTTTTTTGTCTTGATGGTGTATCAGACAAAAACTCTGAAACTTTAAATGTAATGCTTCCATCATTGGAAAAATTGGCTTTAGAATATCACATTACAAATGTATACCAAACCTGCGATAGCATCGAAGAATTTGAAGAATGTATATCTACATTACTTTACGAAGATCGAAACTTCCGTGATTATGAAGTTATCTACTTCGTGTTTCAAGGAAGAGACAACAATATCATAATTGACCATTATTTGTATAGCTTTGAAGAAATAGCCGAGTTCTTTGAAGGTAAACTCACTAACAAACGTATACATTTTGCGAATACGCTACAATTAGATTTAGATTCCGAAACTGCTCAATATTTTTTGGATGTAACAGGAGCTATCTCGATTTCAGGATATCGCAATCCTGCTCCTATTCTGAGCGCTATAATTGATAATCCGTTATTCTCCTTATGTCAGGAATATGATGATGCAACCGATATTGTTGAAGAATTATTCGAAAAATACGGAGCTTTAGCTAAAGGAATGGGATTTGTTTTGTATTATTAACTTCTTAACAAATACTTCGCAATTTCTTCCGCTTGAATGCTGTGATGTGAAACACGATATACTACTTCCCCATCCTTCAAAACTATAACTTGTGGAGATTGGTGTATCACATTTAATTCATCCGCTATAAAATTGGATACACTTCGATAGGAAAGTAAATCCAAATAGTTAAAATCCGCTTTCGCGGTTAATAAATCATTTCCATTAATTAAACGTTCTTTTGCATAAGCACTAATACCACAAGTTACACTATCTTTAAAAATAATTTGTGGTTTTTCATATGATTTTTGAACAATATCTTTTACTTGTTGGTCGGTTGTAATTGGATTCCAGTTTTTCATAGTTTTTTTGTTTCAGGTTTCAGGTTTCAAGTTTTTGGAACACAGATTATAAAATTAGCGTAATCTTTAAAATCTTTTATGAGCTTTATTCAACGTAACGCTTCACTTATTTTTTTCTTATATGCCTTTTATGTTAAATTAACCTTTGTGTTACTTTTGCAATAAATCTAAGAACTACAAGACAACATCGAACACCCTACTTTATTTCGTGCCCAATCTGGTCGTTTAGCAAACCATTTCTCATTTTGTGGTTGCTCATCGTAAGGATGTTTTAGTAACTCATGAAGTTCATTAATTAAAGAATAATCTTCCTTCTCAGCCGCATCGATAGCAAATTGTGCCATGTAATTACGTAATACATATTTTGGATTCACTTTATTCATCCTAACTTTTCTATCTGTATCCGAAATAGATTCTTCATTTAACTTTTTAAGATAAGCTTCCATCCAATTGAACCAGCTAGTTTTTATTGTTGTCACTATAGCATCCGATTGATAAAAAGCATATTCTATTTTTGATAAGGCAATTTCGGGCGAATCTGATTTTAAAACATTAGCTAAATTGCGATAGAAAATTGTCATATCTGTTTCAGAAGCCGTTAATAAGGTTGTCAATTCATCCTGAAAATCGGAATCATATTCTGAAGTTAGTCCTAATTTTTCCTGCATCATCAATGGAAATTTCGCGTCAAAACGATGACTGTAACTATTCAAAATAGTTTCCATAGCTGGAATATCTTCAATCAAAGGATATAAAGCATTTCCTAATTGAATCAAATTCCACAACGCAATATCAGGTTGGTTTCTGAATCGGTAACGTTTTCCTTCAGCATCGGTTGTGTTAGGAGTCCAATCAGGATTATAATCTTCTAACCAACCATAAGGACCGTAATCAATTGTGAGTCCTAAAATCGACATATTATCCGTGTTCATAACACCGTGAACAAAACCTACACGTTGCCATTCTACTATCATATCCACCGTTTGGTTCACTACTTCTTGATAAAATGCCAAATACTTTTCTTTTCCTGTCTCTTTAATTTGTGGATAGAAATGGTGAATCGTGTAATCTGATAATGCCTTTAAATTTGGCAAATCTTTTCGAGCCGCTAACAATTCGAAATTTCCAAAACGAATAAACGAAGGTGCTACTCTACACACCACCGCTCCGTCTTCATATGCTGGATTTCCATTATATAAAATATCACGTAGTACTTTATCACCAGTGGTCACTAGAGACAATGAACGCGTTGTGGGAACTCCCAAATGAAACATCGCTTCACTACACAAATGTTCCCGAATAGAAGAACGCAATACTGCTAAACCATCCGCATTTCGTGAATAAGGAGTTTCTCCTGCTCCTTTTAATTGTAGTGCCCAACGTTTCTTATTGTTTATAACTTCAAACAAATTAATGGCCCTACCATCACCTAATTGTCCCGCCCAATTCCCAAATTGATGTCCGGCATACGCCATTGCAAAAGGTTGAGTTTCTGGTAATACTTTACTACCTGAAACCACCTCTAAAAACTCTTTAGATGTAAGATCATCTTTAGATAAACCAATTAAATCAGCTACCTCAGTTGTAACATGAAGTAATTGAGGATTGCTGGGAACACGAGGCGTTACAAATGAATAACAAGCTCCAAAAACTTGTCTTCGAGTATTTGAAGTATCCGTATCAGCTGTTAACTCTTTGTTAAACGTATCGTTTAGGTGTAATTTCATGTTATCGGGTAAAAACTAAGGTGTTTCCTTTAGACAAATTAGCATCAAAGGCATACCCTTCGTAATTGAATTGTTTTAAATCGTCAATCGTTTCTGCATTGGTATCAATAATATATCGAACCATCAAACCTCTTGCCTTTTTCGCATAAAAACTGATCATCTTTAGTTTTCCGTCTTTGTAATCTTTAAATTCTGGAGTAATAACTGGAACTTTTAAAGCTTTTGCATCAACCGCAGAGAAATACTCATTGCTAGCTAAATTCAAAAATAGCTCATCGGTTTCTAACTCGTCGTTTAAAGCTTTAGTGAGTTTCTTTTTCCAAAATTCATATAAGTTTTTATTTGCACTGATAGGCAATGAAGTTCCCATTTCCAATCGATACGGCTGCATTAAATCGAGCGGTTTTAATATACCATACAAACCCGATAAAATTCTTAATTTTTCTTGTAAAACAGCTATTTTATCCGCTGGAATTGAATATGCATCCAATCCCGTATACACATCACCATCAAAAGCATAAACTGCTGGGCGCGCATTTTCTGTAGTAAAAGGCAAGGCCCAATTTTGATTGCGTTCCCAATTCAAATCGGCCAACTTTTCCGAAATATCCATTAACTCCATTAGCTCTTTTGGTTTCTTTTTTTTGAGCGTTTTTTGAATGGTTTCTGCTTCTTTTAAAAACAAACTTTCTGTGTATTCTTTTATCGGTAGTGGTGATTCAAAATTTAAGGATTTGGCTGGAGATACTACGATTTTCATGACTTTTATTAAGGTATTAAACTTACACTTTCAAAAGTACGAAAATTAGTGAATATGAGATTTCATTAATCATAAATAATAATTATGGTACTATTGAAAAGAAAAAAATCCTGAATTCAGGATTTTTTTTGGACATTTGTAAAAAAATAAAATGTTTAAAATACTTGCCATACTCAACAAAATACTATTACCAAGTTTCACTAAACAAGGGTTAGATCCCATAAAAGCGAAAAAATGGCAAAAGGCAATTATTGCTTATCGTTATTGGGTAACAATTAATTCCCTAAGTTGATTTTTTGCTTTAAAATTCATTTATTGAAGCAAGAATTAATATACAATTCCTTTATTAGTCTTCTGCTTCTTCAGTTGATTTCTTTGCTTTTTTCTCTGTATCTTTAAGTTTTGCTTCCGTTTTGTTAGTTGCTGCTTTAGCTTTTCCTTCAGAAGATTTAACCTGACCCTTTTCTGAAGCGTTGTTTGATTTCAACTCTTTTTTTGCTTTTGTTACTTTTTCATGATGTTCTTTGTGAGCCGCTTTTACTTTTTCGTGGCCTTCTTTCACCTTTTTATCATGATCCTTTTTAGCTTTAGCTACTTTTTTTCCATGTGAATTACTTTTGTTTTCAGTAGCTATCTTTTCAATTTCGGCTTGCTCTGTTTCAACTTTTTTTTCTTCTTTAGGAACTTTTTTTTCTTTTGCTGCAATGCTCAAAACAAATAATAGAGACAAACCCAAAAATGTGATTTTTTTCATAAAATATATTTTTAAATTATACAATCTTATGTATTCTATTGACTGGAATTACTACTCCTTGTTTTAAAATTACTCGTTCATCCGTTACTCCCCAAATGGTAGTCTCAACCATTCTCTTCGAAGTATCGTCTTCAAAATAAATTTTAATTTTAACATGTTCTAAATTCCCAAGTGAAAGTGCTCTATCTAATTCATTTTTTCGATTATCTACACCCGCTTTATCTTCTAATACTTCACTTTTCGGAAAGTGTAAAGTTGGTATTAATTCTTTGTCTATTAATTGAAATTCCATATCCAGATATTAATTAGTGGTTTATACAATAAATTTATAAAAAAATATTACATGGAATGTTTTTTATAAATTAATTTTAATTTGAATGTATATATGTATATCAAAATATCTACCAAAAAAAAGAGGCTGATAAACAGCCTCTCATCATAAAACCAACTTATGAAATATTAGAACTTCATTCCTAAACCAACACCTATTAACCATGGGTTAATATCAACATCTGCAGGTACGCTTAAACCAGGAACTAAATTAGATGCATCTACTGTTACATCTGTATTCAAAAACAATCTTTTAGCATCTACGTTGATGAAAAACTTGTCATCCAACATTAAATCAAAACCTAATTGAGCTGCATATCCTAATGCATTATCATATTTTACATCGGCAACAGCACCAGATTTTACGTTATAAAACAATGTATAATTGATACCTGCACCTACATAAGGTTTTAAAACTTTTTTATCCGATGTATAAAAATGATATTGCGCTGTTAATGTGGGAGGTAACAACCAAACACTTCCTAAATCAACATTACCAGCAACTGTGTTTACAGCTTCTACATTATGTTTTGTAGTTCCAAGGATTAATTCAGCTGCAAAATTTTCTGTAAAGAAATAAGTAAAGTCTAATTCTGGAACAATGGTATTAGAAATATTAACATCACCTCCAATTACACCAATCGTAGCGCTTTCATCTGGAGCTACACCAAGTGCTCTAACACGAACCTGCCATCTTTTAAAGTCATTTGACTTTTCTTCTTTATCTTGTGCATTTACAAAATTTACTGTCATTAGTGACATTGCCATTAAAGCATAAACTATTTTTCTCATTTTATTTGTTTTAAAATTATAAACCAAAGATATAAGTCGTAAAAAACAAAAAAACTGATATAAATCATTGTTTGAAAATTATTAATCGCTAATTATCATTTTAAAATGCTATAATTTTGATTTACATTTGTAGTCGTTATGCAAAAAACTGTCAACATACTTAACAAAAGAGCTAAATTCGATTACGAAATTTTAGACAAATACACCGCTGGAATCGTTTTAACCGGAACCGAAATCAAATCCATTCGTCTCGGAAAAGCTTCTATTGCGGAAAGTTTTTGCGAATTTCATGATGGCGAGTTATTTGTGATTAACTCTCATATCGAAGAATATTTATACGGAACGCACTACAATCATAAAGCTAAAAGTGAGCGTAAACTATTATTGAACAAACGCGAACTAAAAAAACTAAATAAAGATTCGGATAATAAAGGTTTAACAATTGTTCCGCTTCGTTTGTTTACCAATGAAAAAGGACTGGCCAAGTTAGAAATTGCTTTATGCAGAGGTAAGAAAAACTACGACAAACGCGAGTCATTGAAAGAGCAAGATACCAAACGCGATTTAGATCGAATTAAGAAAAGTTTCTAATCATACTTTCATGAAAGAAATTTTAAAACAAGCCCGAATAGATAAAGAACTTTCAACCCGAAAGTTAGCAGAAATCGCGAAAATCGACCAAGCTTTGATTAGTAAGTTTGAAAACGGATTTCGTATTCCTACAAAAAAACA
>JAHRWO010000001.1 GCA_019105125.1 Flavobacterium sp. | reverse complement strand
CCTGCAGATGTTGTGAGTTGTGATAATTATATTTTGCCAGCGCTAACAAATGGTAATTATTTTTCAGGGCCTAATGGAACAGGAACTGCTTTATTAGCAGGTGATGTAATTAGTGTAAATGGACCAAATTTTCCAGGAGTTTATTACGTTTATAATCAATTGGCACATACCACTAGTTCGGGAACATCAGGTAATTGTTCGCTTCAAAATGATTTTAGAATCGACTTGGTAGATACAACGGTTTTTACGGCTACTTCAGGTTGTGGTGTTTATACGTTACCTGCAGTTCCTTTTGGTGGATATTATACTGCGCCTAATGGTGGTGGAACTCAAATTACCGATTTGAACATTACTTCATCGCAAGTGGTTTACTATTTTACCAATACTACCACATTGCCAAATTGTACGTCTAATTTAAATTACAACATCACGATTCATCCATTACCTTTAGTGGATGTTATTCCTAGTGGAACCTATTGTGGTGAATTTGTTTTACCTGTTTTAGCAAATGGAACTTATTATACTTTATCTGGTGGGCCAACAGTTTCTGGACAAGTACAGTTAAATGCTGGTGATAGAATTGATTTGTCTGGTGTGAATTTATCTCCTGGAACCTATTATGTTTACAATGGTGTTGATACTAATGGTTGTCAAAACGAGTCAAGTTTTACTATTTCTTTAAATCCGTTTCCGCCTGCTGATAATATTATTGGCAGAACCGAATGTAATCCTTACACGATTCCAACACCAGTAAACGGAACAATTTATACAGCACCAGGTGGACCAAGTGGAGGAGGAACTGTTGTTTCTTCAGCCCAAGTTTTTGATACTACTCAAACTTTCTATTTGTATAATATTGATGCTACAACAGGTTGCGAAATCAATCGTCCTTTCACCATTACTTATAATGGAATCAATTTGCCTGATTATACTGCTCCACCAGTTTGTGAATTTGATAATTATCAACTACCTGCATTAACTCATGTAGTGCCAACTCCATTTAATTATACTATTGGATATTTTTATGATTCCAATGGTGTAAATCCTGTGCCGCCTGGAACAGTTTTTAATACGCCTAATACCACAACAACTATTTATGTTTATGCAGTAAATGGAGATAGAATAATCTGTACTCAACAGGATAGTTTTGATGTTATTGTTTCAGAAACTCCTAATCTTACGGCCTTAAATTTGGTGTTTGATATGGAAGAGTGTGGAAATTATATTTTACCAACTTTACCAACAACAAATTACGACATAGGTTACTATTCGCAATCAGGTGGTAATCCAGCAAATTTAATTACGAATTTTAATATTTCTACTCCTGGCACTTATACATATTATGTGTATGCTTCAGCTATCGGAAATCCAAATTGTAACGACGAAATTTCATTTACTTTCACAGTCCATCCTTTACGTAATATTACGATTCGAGGTGGTATTATTTGCGTAGATCCTCTAACAGGTGATACTATAAGAACGTTTACGATGAATTCGGGATTAAGTCCATCTCAGTTTACCGTAAATTGGTTTTTGAATGGAATTTTAATGGGAACAGGGCCAACTTATACAGCCTCGCAAGCCGGTGATTATACAGTTGAATTTATTAAACTAACTCCCGATGTAGGTGCCAACTGTAATTTTAATCCAACTACAGTAACAATTACTCAGTCAGGACCTGCTGTTGCTGATTTTGAGGTAAGTACTCCATTTGAGAACAATACTTTCATTACCGTAAATATAACAGGAGGCTATGGTGATTATTCGTATCAGTTAATTAACGCTAATGGGGATACTTCCGAATTCCAATCTAGCAATGTTTTTACTAATTTGACTTCAGGCCAATACTACATAAATATTTATGATGTTGAAGCTGGATGTGCTCCCACAATGATTGGTCCAATTTACATTATTAATTATCCAAATTATTTCACGCCAAATGAAGATGGTATAAATGATACTTGGAATATTTGGGATCTGTACCAACAACCTGATGCAGTGATTACTATTTTTGATCGTTATGGCAAATTCTTGAAACAAATGTCGCCAACTAGTTCTGGTTGGGATGGAACTCTCAATGGAGAGAAATTGCCTTCAACGGATTATTGGTTTACAGTTGAATATTTGCCACAGAATAGTACTACAAAACAGATTTTTAAAGCCCATTTTTCTTTGAAGCGATAATTTATTAACATTAACAATTGACTCATTTTCTTTTTGTAAAAGTTACGGTAACTTTACAAAATGTATGCTTTAGTCGATTGTAATAACTTTTACGTTTCTTGCGAGCGTGTTTTTCAGCCACAATTAAATGGCAAACCTGTTGTGGTTTTGTCTAATAATGATGGTTGTATAATTTCACGTAGTAATGAAGCAAAAGCATTAGGAATTCCTATGGGTGCGCCCGAGTTTCAAGTTCGAGATTTGATAAAGCAACATGATATTCGCGTTTTTTCTTCCAATTATGCTTTATATGGTGATTTGAGCCATCGGGTGATGAAAATTCTTGAAAATTATACACCCAATGTTGAAGTTTACAGTATCGATGAAGCCTTTTTGAATTTTTCAGGAATGACGATTCCCGATTTCAACACGTATGGTACTGAAATCCAACACAGAATTTTGAAATGGTTAAGTATTCCTATCGGAATTGGTTTTGCTCCTACAAAAGCACTTTCAAAAGTAGCTAATAAAATTGCTAAGAAGTTTCCAGAACGCACAAATGGAATCTATGTCATCGATACCGATGAAAAACGAATTAAAGCCTTAAAATGGACTAAAATTCAAGATGTATGGGGTGTTGGTTTTCGTCTTACCAAAAAAATGAAAGCAAAAAACATCAATACAGCTTATGATTTCACACTACCTCATAATGAAACTTTCATTCGCAAAGAAATGGGAGTGGTAGGAATGCGATTAAAGTATGAGTTAGAAGGAAAATCTGTTTTAGAAATGGAAGAGCCTAAGGCAAAAAAAAATATCGCTGTGACGAGAAGTTTTGAGAAAGATATTACAGATTTTAATGAGCTTAAAGAACGAGTTGTGACTTTTGCTTCGGTTTGTTCTGAAAAGCTACGTAAGCAAAATTCCTGTTGCAATGCGGTCATTCTGTACTTGCGAAAAGATAAATTTAAAACCATTAATGGCGAACGTTATAGCTTTTATCGCATGCAAACGTTACCTTTTCCTTCCAACACTTCTTTCTCAATTAGTCAAACAGCTATAAGAATGTTGAAGGAATTGTATCAAGAAGGAACTGCCTATAAGAAAACGGGTGTTATTGTGTCAGAAATTGTTCCTGATTCACAACGTCAATTTAAACTTTTTGACGAGGAGAATCCTAAATATCAAAAAATAATGGAAGTTATGGATGCGGTTCAGGCTAAAACAGGTGAACGTAAGCTTAGATTAGCTTCACAAGATTTAAAACGTACTTGGAAAATGAAACAGAATCATTTGTCTAATCGATATACAACAAATTTTAACGAATTACTAGAAGTAAAATGCAAGTAAATCAAAAAATAACTTTTTTTGTTCCTGATTTTCAAAATCCAATCGAAACTTCATTTATTACAAGTGAAATTAAAGCAGGATTTCCTTCGCCAGCCGCTGATTTTGAAGAATCAAAAGTGAGTTTAGACCATATGTTGATTAAGAACAAAGAAGCTACCTTCTATGCTAAGGCAAGTGGTACTTCTATGATAGGAGCTGGGATTGATGATGGCGATATTTTAGTAATTGATAGAAGTTTGGAACCAAGGAATAATGCTGTGGCAGTATGTTTTATTGATGGAGAGTTTACGGTTAAACGCATTAAAAAAACCGATGATGCTGTCTTTCTAATGCCCGAAAATCCAAATTATATTCCCATTCAAATAGAGCCTCATAATGAATTTATTATTTGGGGAATCGTAACTTATGTTATTAAACAAGTGAAATAAAAAAAGGCTATCACGCGCAACGGATAGCCTTTTTTTATAAGAATAACTCTTAGAATTTAGCTCTGTTATCTTTAATCTCTGCTTTGTCTTTTAAAGCAGTGTATGCTTTAGAGACAGCGTAAGATTGATTTTGAGAACGGTCTTGAGTAATATAGGTTTTGTAGTTTGGAAGTTCCATTGCTTTAGTTACAGTTTTAGTTCTAACCATAAACATCCCAGAAAGACCTTCGATTACTTCAGATGTTTTTCCTGCCGCTAAGCCAAATGCTTTACCTACTACTTTTGGTTCGTTACCAATGTTAGGTACAACAGGAACTTTTATTGAAACACCAACTGCTGTTTGAACAGACGCTCCAGAAGCTTTAGCAACAGCTTCTAAAGATGTTCCACTCATTTTTTTCTTAATAATTTCAGCTTTTTTCTGATTTTTTATAAGTTGCTCAACACTTAATTTAGCAACATCTAATGGAAGTAAACCTGTTTCGTTTTTGTCCTTTAGTTTAGCGATTACAAAACCTTGAGGGACATCAAAACGTCTAACATCTCCAATTTCAGTATCTTGATTGAAAGCCCATCTTACAATTTCTCTCTGAGATCCTAATCCTTGTACATATTCGTCAAAACCTTTAATGTTGGTTGCTGGAATTACTTCAAATCCTGCTTTTTTAGCTACTGCAGCAAAATCTTTGTTTTCATTAGCATCAGCTTCTAATTGACTTGCTTTAGTATAAATAGCATCGATAGTAGCTTCAGAAGGTTCAATTTTCTGTGCAACAGTTCCCATTAATACAGCATTGTATTTGTCAGTTACTTTGATAACGTGAAATCCGAAATCTGTTTCAACAACTCCAATTGTACCAATAGCATTGTTAAATACAAAATCATTAAACTGAGGTACCATTTGTCCTGGAGTAATGTTGTCGTATTCTCCTCCATTGTTTTTTGATCCTGGGTCGTCTGAATTTGTTAGCGCTAACATGGCAAAGTTTCCTGGATTAGCTTTAGCCTGTGCTAATAAAGTATTTGCTAAAGCTTGTGCTTCTTCTTTAGTTCTAGTAGCAGTTGATTGAGGTGCTCCTTTGTAAGACAATAAAATGTGACTTGCTTTAGCACTTGCATTTGCTTTTCTTCCAACCATTTTAGAAATACACTGATGTCCTCCATAAACGTATGGTCCATAAACACTACCTACTGGTAAGTTAAATAAAGCTTCTTGATGTTCAACAGGTAATTGGTTTTTGGTTACATAAGTAGAATCAAATTTGATGTCAGAGTTTGCGTTTACAAATTCGCCTACATTTGAAATAGAATCAAATTTTGCTTTAACTTCATTGATTGAAGCCACCATCGCTTGCTCGTCTTCTTTAGAAGGCTTGTTTTCAACAAGAACGAAATCAATGCTAGTTGTAGGATCTGATTTGTATTTTTTTGGAGATTTTTTCATAAAGTCGATAATCTCAGCATCTGTAACTTTTACTTGGTCATCATTTACAGTTGAGAAAGCAACAGTTACATATTCAAAATCTACTTTGTCGTTTTCAAGTTTGTGTTGGAATTTGCCTTCTGCTTTTGTAGTGTAAACACCTGATTTAATCATAGTGTTGTACATTTGCTCTACAGCAAATCTTTCGATACTTTTTTCAAATTCTTTCCATTGCAACCATTGTGTTTGGTCTGGTGCATTTTTGATTCCTTTTAAGAATTCTTTTAATTTGTTTTCATCAAACAAACCTGCAGCGTTCAAAAATTCTGGATTTTGAGCTAAATTTGGATTCTGCTTAATGATATTGATAAGTTGTTCACCACCAATTTTTAATCCTAATTTGTCAAATTCCTCCGAAAGGATAATTCTTCTTACTTCTTGTTCCCAAGCACTGTTTAAAGCTTGTGTTGAAGTGGTTCCTTGTCCTTGTTTTTCAATCATTGCTACATTTTGCATAAACTCCTGAGCATCAATATCGGTTCCATTAACAGATCCTACATTGTTTGCGTCAGAACTAAATGTTCCACTTTGTATTACATCTGCTAATACAAATGAAAACAATGCCAAAGCAATAATAATAATTAGGAAGAATGAACGTTGTCTAATTTTTGATAAAACTGCCATTTTTATTTGTGTTTAATTTTTTTCAGAGGGCGAAAATACAATTATCTATTTAATAATAAAATAGTAAACTCATATTTTACTTGAATTTTTTAAAGATTTTTATCTTTTTTCATCTTTTATTTTTAAACGTACCAATTCAATTTTTTTATTAGATGCAGAATGAATGGTTATTTCAAAATTTTCGATGTTTATTTTTTCTTCATTTGTAGGAATTTCTTTGGTATAATTTACGATAAATCCTCCTAAAGTGGAATAAGAATCTGATTCTGGTAATTGCAATTTATATTTTTCATTCAAATATTCCACTTCGTGTCGTGCTGATAATAAAAAAATATTTTCTTCAATTCTTTCCTCCGTTATTTCTTCATCCAGGTCGTGTTCGTCTTCGATTTCTCCAAAAAGTTGTTCAATAATATCTTCAATTGTTAAGATTCCTGAAGTGCCTCCATATTCGTCTAAAACAACCGCAATACTTTTTCTTTTTTTGGTAAGAAGATCTAGTGCGTCTTTAATGAATATGGTTTCTGGAACAAATTCTACAGGAATGATAATACTTTTTATCGTTTTGGGTTTCTTAAATAACTCAAAAGAATGCACATAACCTACAATATCATCTACCGAATTTTGATACACTATTAACTTAGAATATCCTGTTTTTATGAATTTTTCTCTTAAATCTGCTACAGAATCTAAAATGTCAACACCACAAATTTCTGTTCTTGGTGTCATAATTTCTCTTGCTTTTAGATCTGAAAATTCTAACGCGTTTTGAAATATTTGAATTTCCGAATCCACTTCTTCATCACGAGAAACGTTATTCATTTGTTCTGTAATATAATTTCCTAATTCCACTTTACTAAAATACTCTTTCACTTGATTCCCTGGGATTTTGAAGAGTTTTTTTAAGATTAAATCGGAAGTCCATATAACAAATGAAGCCGGCCAATAAAGAAGCTGATAAAACAAATAACTTGGAATAGCTAAATGTTTTATTAGTGAATTGGCGTAATTTTTAAAAAAAACCTTTGGAAGAAACGCAGCAGTTAGAACAATAACCGCAGTCGCTATTATAATTTGAATGGTTAATTTTAAAGGGTAAGAAATTTCTAAATAAAGCGAAATCCAATCAGCAATAAGATTGGATGCATAAAAACCATAAATTACCAAGACTAAGTTGCTGCCTATGAGCATCGAGGTAATAAACAGTGAAGGTTTTTCTAAAAGCTTATTTAATATAGAAGCATTAAAGTTTTGTTGTCTTTTTTCAATGGATAAGTACACTTTGTTTGATGAAATATAAGCGATTTCCATTCCAGAAAAGAAAGTAGACAGCAATAAACAAATAACGATAATGCCTATTTCCATTTAGTTATTTCCTGTTTTGAAATTTATTTTGAAAATGTCTTCTGAAAAAAAACATTCCTATAGCTACAATTGCAATAATAATGCTTAATAAAACATCATTAAAAGGTCTTCCTTCGGAGTGTTTTTTAAAAGCATCATAAAAGAAAAAGCCTGCGAAAATTAAATAGATGTATTGTATGAATTTTAAATAAGTCATAATAATTTATTTTTATCAAATGTAATGAAAAGAGCAATGCAAAGCAATTTATTTAGCTGAAGTGTTTACTTCGCCACTGCTTTGTTGCATGTTGAATATTTTGAAATCTTTACTAAAATCAACTCCAGGGCCTTCTAAATAACCGCCCGATTTGTCGCTGTATTTAAAATGTTTTTCAGTAAAAAACCATTCGTTTTTTTGATCAAAATACAATTGAGAAGTTTCTAATTTTTCTCCGTTTTGAGAGCTTATAATAACGTCCCCCTGTAAATCTATAATGCTCGTTTTTTTATAAGAAATCGCATAATTGGCAACTACAGTTGTAGTATTTCCTTTGTTGTCAAACAAGGTAACGTGAATTCCATTTGGAAATTCTGTAAACGGATTATCGATGTTGCTATAATCCATCATTTTTGGACTTTTCAAAATGGATTTGATTTTGCCCGAATCGGTGTATTTTAAATTTAGCGTATCAGCTTCTCCAGATGGAATGAAGCTAGTTTTACTAAGTTGTTGAACTTTTTTGATGTCGCTTTCACATGAAAAAAACATAGTCACGACAAATATCGTGACCATGTTTAAAATTATTTTTTTCGATACAAGTATCATGTTATAAATTTGGTACTAAAATACTTTCTCCAACCCAACAGTTAAAAGCAATTCTTTGACCTGCTTTACCTGATTGGAATATTTCAGTTTTAGAAGGTGCTGCGGCTCTATAACTTGCTGCTGTTTTACTAGCTGTAGCTTTAATAGACGAGTCTACAGATCCTGCTTTGTCGCAATATTGAGCTGCTAACCAATACATCGATCTTTTTTCAAATTGATCGTTACCACATTCGTTAATACTGTTTCCGTAAAGCTGTGCTATTAACAAGTATGATTTTCCGTAAGAAGGCTTAACTGATAATGCTTTTCTTGCGTAAGTACGAGCTTGTACTTTGTTAGATTTGCTATACATCACAGCAATTCTGTAATATACATTAGCTTTTTTAGTGTTATCTGTGTATAAGTTTGCTGCTTGATTAAAGTAATCTAAAGCTTTAGTTGTATTTTTTCTTTGAATCTCAACAACGCCTAATTGATACGCTGCATCAGCACTTGGATTTAACTTATACAATGCTTCTGAAATTTTAGAAAATAATGGATCAGAATCACATCCTTTGATTTCTAAACGATTAGCAGCTCTTTTTAACCACTCTTCGTTAGCTTTATTAGCTTCAAAGCCTTTTTGATAGAATGGAATTAACTTTTCACAAGTAGATAATTCTAATACAATATTATCCATGTTTGCTCTTACACTTGCAAAAATTTCCAAGTTGTTTTCAAGTCTTGCTTTTCTTTTTGCCTCTTTATCAGAAAGTGTTTCGCCCGCTTCTTCTTTAGTAATTAAACTATCTTTTTCCTCAGACAATTCTTTTTCTTCTTCATCTAATTTTGTTGTGATTTCATCGTATTTGTCAAAAACTTGTTGTAATTCTACTCCTTTTCCAGCTTTGTGATTGTTAACTGTAATTTCAAAGTATAAGTACATAGCTTTTGCAAATCTAAAGTTCGCATAGTCGGTTTTGAAAGCAGTGTCTAAAAGGTTGTAAATTTCTTCATTTGTTCCAATTTTATTGTCAAACAAAGCCAACGCTTTTTTCATTTTATTACCTGCACCGTTACCAGGGAAATATTGGTCATGCTCATCGTATAATTTTAATAAGTCACGAACATATTTTTCTTTTTCCTCAGGAGTTGTTGCTTTTTCGATTTTTAATTCAATAGCAAACTCTCCTTGAGAATAGATACTTTTATGAAAAGACGGACAATCTTTTCTTAAAGTAGTTAAATAGTCATAGGCAGATACATCTTTTGCTTTTACGGCTGAAGCCATCAAACTTATGGCTTCTGTACAAGCTTCGGTATTTTGTGCTTGAACAAACATACTCGCTACAGCAATAAATAATACAGTTAATTTCGCTTTCATTTTTCTGTTGTGTAATTATTTGTTAATCAATTTTTCGTTTTTCAAACCATATTGAACCCATGTTTAGTCCAATACTTATGTTAAAATAGTTTTCTTTTATTAGGTTGCCAGAAATAGTTCCTCTTTTACCAAATTCAAATCCCAAATCAACTTTTGAAAATCCTAACGGTAATCCAAGTCCAAAATTCATGCCATAATCTGTTATGCTCTGATTATTGATGACTAATCCAATATTTTCATACTTGAATCCTGCCCTATAAACAACGCGTTCTAAGTAACTTGAAAAAGAATCGTATTTAGGAATATAATATCCTCCAAGAGCAAATCTCGTTGAGTTTTCATAAAAAGCATTGGAAGTTAAAGGGAAACGATTAACCAATTTTTGATTCTCTGTAAATGTAATCTCAGTACCAATTAACCAAGTTTTACTTTTTCCAATTCCAGCTCCAAAACTTATTTTAGTAGGAATGATTAGATCTTTGTTTTCTACAATAATGTCTTCTTCGTTGTTTATGATTTCAGCGCCGTTTTGAGCAAATGAAATGGTAGCAATTTTTCTAGAATTGGTTGTATTCAGTTTTGTTTCTGGACTGTAAGTTAAGCTCGATTGTAACGTAAGATCTTTACTGATTTTTGTTTGATATAAAAATCCAAAGTTAGTTCCAAATCCGCTAACCTTTGAATAATCTCTTTTTCTAGTTGAAAATTGAAGTGGTTCAGGTTCTAATAAGCGCTCAATGAAAATATTGGTGATGTCTCCAAAGTGATATGTTAATTCAGCTCCAATATTTAAATTTTTGTTTACTTGATAACCTCCACCTAGAAATACTTTGTTTATAAAACCATTACCTTGCGATCTCTGAAAAACAGTAGCGATACTATTTTCCACTACTTTTTCATTTTTATACCCTACTGCAGAATGAGGTTTTAATCCAAAAGCAGCTCCAAATTTACCTAATGGTAATCCTACTGCTAAGTAATCAAAACTAGTTCTTTGCGCTTTTTCGCTTTCAGTCTGGGTTTTGAATGTGGTTGCTGAATTAGTTCCTCCTACAGCAAATGAAGTTAGTTTTAATTTTGAATAAGAAGCCGGGTTCATTAAGCCTAATTGAATACTATCTCCAATTATAGATAATCCTCCCATAGCTCTAGCATCTTGAGTACCGTTAAATTTTACTTCTCCTAGTCCGTATAAAGAATAAGGTGATGCTGTGTTGTCTTGTGCCCATGAAGATAGTGATGCAAAAAAACAAACAATTACAATAATTTTTTTAATCATTTTGATGTATATATTGTGATAAAAGGTTCAAACTTTCTAATAGGAAATTTGAATTGGCAAATATGGTGTTTTTTAATCTTTTAGCCAAAAATTCTGCATCGCCACCTGTTAAAATTATTGTTAAATCTTGATTTTTAAGCAAATATTGGGTAATAAAACCTTCAATTTCAAAACAAACACCTTTGATAATTCCGCTGTGGATGCTGTTTTCTGTAGAATTTCCAATTAAAGTTGCCGTATCTTTTTTTTCTAATAAAGGAAGTTTTTCTGTGTAATCGTGTAAACTTTTGTATCGTAAATACACACCTGGCGAAATAGCACCTCCCAAATATTCGTTATTAGAGTTCACATAATCATAAGTAATACAAGTTCCGGAATCAATAATTAATCGATTTTGATTTGGAAATTGTAAAGTGGCTCCTGCAGCTAAAACCATTCTATCAATTCCTAGGGTGTGAGGTGTAGCATATAAATTTTGAAAAGGAAATTTCGATTGGTGTGAAATTATTTCCGTTGGGAATTTACTTTTGATGTAATCCAAAACGTTTTCATCTAATTTTCCAACAGAAGAAAGGATGATTTTTTCAAGGTTAGCATGTTTTTTAAAAATATTTTTAAAATTTTTCAAAGCCTCATTTGAATTAAAAACAATAAGCTCTTTTTGCTTATTGTATTCAAATACAGCAACTTTAATTCTTGAATTTCCTACATCGATGGTTAAAAGCATGGTTTTGTTTTAGGAACTGCAAATATACAAATTGATTTTTTTTAATATTTGTTTTGGAAAATATAAAAATGGTTCTATATTTGCACCCGCAATCAACAAGCAGAAATGCTCAAAATTGTAAAGGTACCTTAGCTCAGTTGGTAGAGCAATGGACTGAAAATCCATGTGTCCCTGGTTCGATTCCTGGAGGTACCACAAAAACCACTCATTTGAGTGGTTTTTTTGTTTTTTATAGGTTTTAGAAAGGATTATAAAATCATTTCTTCATATTCGAGTACCACAGAATAACCTTTATTTTTAAAGTAATCTTTTGGATTTTCTTTAGAAATCACCATTACAAAATCGCCACCCCAAGCACCTAAACTTTTAATCACTCCTTCAAAATCAGGAAAAAACTTTTCTTGAATGGTTTCCATTTCTAAAACATCACTCATAATAATTTCATGTTTTTCCATTTGTTTAGCAAAATCTTTTAATTCTTTACAATCAATGGTTTCGTATGTAATGGTGTTGATTTTTGAAATTACGGCATTCACATGATGGTGTTTCGACATGTAATTCGCAATCGCCAATTTGCTACTTTGTTTCTGATTCAAATACACAAAATAAATATGGTCTTTGAATTCAGGATTAAAATGAATGGGTTTAAAATGCGGTTTTTCGTTTTCTAAATGATATACAAGAGGTGAATTTGACTTAGCACAAGCAATATCATAACCGCTTCCGCCAAAACTTTTTTGCAACAATTCAAACGCATCAATATCTAACCAATCCGCAATACTATTTATTAGAGTAGAAGATGTTCCTAAACCCCAAAGTCTTGGAAAAGTTAAGTAAGTTTCAATTTCATAGCCTTCTTTTTCTAAAAATGAAGGGTTTTGTATAAAAGCTTGATGTAAAATTTCAATCAAGGTGTTTTTTACAGCAGAATTGCTATCGTTGATGGTTCTTTGCTTTATTTCTTCAAACGAAATCATGCCTTCAAACCAAATGCTTTTATCGGCATCAAAACTCGTCCATTTGATTTGTTGATTTGTGCCTGATTTCACCAATAAACTTTGTCCAAATTTTGTAGGTAAAGCCAATGCTTTTGCACCATCTAAAACAACGTATTCGCCTGTGATGAGTAATTTTCCGTTACTATAAAACGTTTGGGTTTCCATTAACTTCTAATTTTTTCCAAATAATCTACTACTAAACTATGCGAAACGGTTGTGTCTTTGAAATAATCTAAGACTTTCTGTTTCTCTTCTTTGGTAGCATGATGTTGGTTTAAAATGTTCATCAAATGCATTTTCATATGTCCTTGTTGAATTCCCGTTGTGGTTAAAGAACGAAGTGCTGCGAAATTTTGAGCTAATCCAGCCGCTGCTACAATTTGCATTAGTTCTTCTGCCGATGGCTTTCCTAATAGTTCCATTGAAAATTTCACTAATGGATGTAATGAAGTTAATCCGCCAACTGTTCCTAATGCTAACGGAATTTCCATCCAAAAAGTAAAAATATCATTCTCAATTTTCACATGCGATAAACTTGAATATTGTCCCGATTTGCTGGCATAAGCGTGAATTCCTGCTTCCACGGCTCTGAAGTCGTTTCCAGTTGCTAAAACTACGGCGTCAATTCCGTTCATGATGCCTTTGTTGTGCGTAACGGCACGGTAAGGCTCTACTTCAGCAATACGAACTGCAGTTGCAAATTTCTGAGCAAATTCAACGGAGTCTATGTTTTTATCATCTGAAAGTTGGTCTATCGGACAAGAAACTTCCACTCTAACTAAGCAATTAGGTACATAATTACTCAAAATACTCATAACAACTTGAATATTTTTTTCATCTGAAGTGAAATTACCATATTCTTGCGCTTGATTTTCTAAAGTTTTGGCAAATTGCTCTAAACACGTATTGATGAAATTCGCACCCATACTGTCTTTGGTATTAAAAGTAGCATGTAATTGATAGTAATTTGGAATTTCATGGGTTTTATCTCTAAGTTCAATATCTAAAATTCCGCCACCACGCTTTTGCATGTTTTTGGTAATTTCATGGGTATCATCGAAAAAAGTAGGTTTAATTTTATTGAAAAAAGCTGTTAACTT
Source organism: Flavobacterium sp. (assembly GCA_019105125.1). Taxonomy (GTDB): domain Bacteria; phylum Bacteroidota; class Bacteroidia; order Flavobacteriales; family Flavobacteriaceae; genus Flavobacterium. Next base: position 627 of record JAHRWO010000001.1, on the reverse strand, counting down.
TTCTGTATTTCCATGGAAAAGAAAGTGAACTTGCCCAATTTTTTCAGTATTAATGATGGTTGTTTTGAAACCACCTCGTTCGCCCCAAAATTTTGCTGCTTTTGAAGCGGCTGCTACTACAGAACTTTCTTCAATTGCCATTGGAATGGTGTAACTTTTTCCATTAATGGTAAAGTTTGGCGCAACTCCATAAGGTAGGTAAAAGTTTGTTAAGGTATTTTCGATGAATTCGTCGTGTAGTTTTTGCAAATTATCATCGGAATTCCAGTATTTTTTTAAATTGATTTTTGCTTCTAATGGATTAACAAAGTAATTATTGGTTATCCAATCTATTTTTTCTTCTTTTGAAAGTTTTGAGAAACCTTTTACGTTTTGTGTCATAGCAAATCTTAAATTTTAACACAAAGATACTAAAACCTAGTGGATAGTTTTTTGTGAAATATGACTTAAAAATTGGATTAATTCTAAAAAATCACTAAAATTGGAGGTTTTTTAAGAACATAATATTATGAAAAAGATCAGTTTAGCGATTTTATTATTTATAGTAAGCTCATTATCAGTTGTAGGCCAACAAAAAATAACATTAGAAGAAATTTGGGGTGGTGCCTTTAGAACCAAAGGTATGGA
>JAHRWO010000393.1 GCA_019105125.1 Flavobacterium sp. | reverse complement strand
GTTTATTGGGAGTGAAATGTCGAAAGAATACTGCAAGATAGCCAACGATAGAATAACACCATTTTTGATTCAAAAAACGTGGTGTTAACCCAGTAAAAACTTCCTCAAACATTTGTTACTTCCGAAACAACACTTAACTTTGTAAATAGAATTAATATAAGAAATGAAATTAAGTAATACCTGTAATCACAAACCCATGAATAAACAGCTTGGTTATCTTGCGTGGCACGAATGGGCAGAAAAGAAAGTAAAACGTGGGGAAAAGCAAGAGCAATGTCCCAAATGTGGATTGTGGTTGTTTAAATGCGAAAAGTAATTTAGATTTTGTCTAAATAACATCATTAGCATTGTTAAGTCAAAAAGATTATTTACCTTTGTGGAAACAAATAAAAATACTGATATGGAAAATAAAAACTTAGGACAAGAACCGGCGTTTCCAATTCATGAATCAAGAGTTGAAAATTTACCAACAGGGATGTCAAAACGCTTTTACGCTGCCTGTGCTGCTATGCAAGGGATATTATCAAACGAAACATTAAGAGTTGATATACTTAAAGATGAAAGAAATGGTCATGGCAGTATTGCTGAAATATCGTTCTACTATGCCGACGAACTTTTAAAACAGGAAAACCAATGACCACAGCAAGTAAACAAGCCTATTACAAGCCCGAAAACAGGGTGGCAAGGATAAGTCATAAGCAGAAATGTTTTGATGCGCTGATTGGCGAAAAAGAGGGACTAACCTATCCTGAAGTCAGGTATAAAACGTTTCTCAAAGAAACAGAGTGCCAGAAACGGTTATCTGATTTGTATGCCGAAGAAAAGGTTATTATCGTTGGTACAAGGGAAATAAATGGAAACACCTATTCTGTATACAAGATTAACAATCAGCCGCCATTGGTATATTGCAAGAAGCTGACGTTAAAGCAGTTTGTGAAGCAGGAAAATCCTGAATTATACCAGAAGTGGGAAATGCTTAATAAAATGGAATTGTGAATGTTTGGTACTGCTCGGAAGCACGTTTTACGGCACGGATTATCAAACGTTGGGACAAAGATAAAGTCAGGTATAATCGTGGCAATGTCAACATTTTGAAATACGCTTACCGCGCTACAACGTTTTGGGCAATGGTAAACAGCGATAAAATATCGGATGCGAATAAGTTAAAGGGTTATCCAAAATTGTTTTAATTATGAATTTACAGCTTTCACTTAAAGAAAAGTGGTTTGAAATGACCAAATCTGGCGTAAAAAAAGAGGATTATCGTGAACTTAATGAATATTAGACTAAAAGATTATTCACAAAAGACAGTGTTGAACACATGAATGATTGCATAGATAACTGCGGGGGTTGTGTTCATGTTGACTATTTGGATTTTAAAAAGTTTGATACAAATACAATGACGTTAGGTTACCCAAAATCGACTGATTCGAAACGTATTTTAAAACTTGAACACAAAGGAATTGAAATAAGGAAAGGTAATCCTGAATGGGGCGCTGAACCTGATAAGCTGTATTTTGTGATCAAGCATGGAAAAATTTTAAACTAACTTAAAAACAGATATTATGAAAACAATACTTATTATAATGGTTATTTGCATCCTGTTGAGTATTGTGTTTGCAATTGGTTTTAGCGTAGCTTGTTGCAGGATGTCAAAACGCAACAAAGTAGCTGGAGCAAGGTATTTTAGGATATTTATGTAACGTTATGCGGCTTGGCGTATGTGCCGCATAGTCGAAACTCAAAATTAACTAAGAAAGTTCATAGTGGCATTACGCCAAGCCGCTGTTAGCTGTCTGTAAAAATTGTGGATTATGAAAGAAGAAATCAAATACCTACAAGAACGAATTGCTAAGTATGAAAGCAATTTGATTGATGTAAACAGAATGGCAGCACAAAGTGCTGATTACGCATACACACAGAATCAACTTGCAAAAGAATTAAAACTGCTTAAAAGCATATTGAAATTTATTGAGGAACGTTAGCAATTTTTATTGCAGCTAACGGGATTTGTATATAAAATCGGTGGCGATTGATTGCAGGACTTTTCGCACACCGATAAACTTTTAAGACTGCACAGTGGTTCAAATTGACACCAAACCGCCACTGTTTTATATACAAGGTTATGGTGCGTTTTTATTATGCAAAACAAATTCGTAGTTCAAGTTATAAAAACCGAAAAGTGGTTACAGTTGGATTACCACGATGGAAGTGAATTGATATATGTTGATAAATTCACAAGTGCTTATCTTTTTGATGATGCAATTCAAGCAGAGTCATTTGTGATAAAACATGGGTTGAAAGTAGAAGATTGTCAACTTTTCAAAACAGAGGTATTTGCTCAACCGCTACGTTGGTCTTAAATGCACCATAACGGTCGCAGGTTTACGCAGTTTAATTTATAACACAAATGATTATGAAAAAGAAAAAGGAAGTTAAATTTTGGAATGATACAATACAGGAAATCGCTAAATTGCGTAAACCTGTTGTTATAAAATCGGTTTGTCCTAAATGTGGTTCAGACCGATGGATAAAAGAAGGTGAGTATTGCGAATGTACAGAATGTATGACATTGTTCAAGCAAACTGTTTTATAACGGTTGGTGTTTGTGCTGACCGCTTTATCAAATTACTACTGAATTAGAAACGAGTTACAAAACTATAAAATTACGAGCGATGGGAAGACCTACTAAAATTGAAGTGAACAAATTAAGTGCAGATAATTATGAGATTATCTGCATTGATGAACTAACCGGAAGTGCAACTTCTATAAATATGCCTAAAAATGGATATGATGCCTTAGCTGCCTATTTTGGTAAAGAAGCGTTGGGAAAAAGTTCGGACGAGAACAGCGATTTGCATAAACACGTTGTTAACGCCCGTTTTTCTGATTTCGACGAAGAGGAAGAAGACTATGAGGAAGAAGAACCAGACTACAAAGAATGTATGTGCTGCGGGAATGTACAACAAAGTGGAATGAGCTGTGATAAGTGTGCTGGCCCAACAAGAGATAGATTTCTTTAAATGGGCGTTAACGTAGTTATATACACACTTTTTATTGCAATAAAATGAAAGTAAATACTGTAAGACAAGTTATTATGATTTCAGAAAAACAAGCTGAAAGTTTGAAAACTTTGAAAAAGCATAATATAAATGTTTCACAGTTTATAAGACAAGCAATAAAAGAAAAATTGAAACGTGACTGGAAAATAATTAAGGAAAGTAATAAAAAAGAATATTGTCCATTTTAATTTTACTGCAAAACATAATAACTATTTATATTTTTTATTATCTTCATCCCGCAAATGATGAT
>JAHRWO010000380.1 GCA_019105125.1 Flavobacterium sp. | reverse complement strand
TTTATTGCTGGTGGTGCTTTCGACGGAATAGAACGCATTATTTCTAAACGTTTAAACAGACAAGCAGTTGGTTATGGTTCTTCAAAAGATACAGATGCTATCGACAAGGATAATTTATTACAATATTTAATTCCAAAAGATGTAAAAGATTTTGGTTTAATTCCAGAAATCATAGGACGTTTACCTGTTCTCACCCACATGGATCCTTTAGATGTAAAAACGTTAAGAGCTATTTTAACCGAGCCTAAAAATGCCTTAGTAAAACAATATCAAAAATTGTTTGAAATGGATGAAGTGGAGTTACATTTTGAAGAAGAAGCTTTAGATTACATCGTTGAAAAAGCTTTGGAATATAAATTAGGCGCCAGAGGTTTACGCTCATTATGTGAAGCCATCTTAACAGACGCTATGTACGAATTACCAAGTTCGCAAGACAAACATTTACAAGTTACTAAGGATTATGCCGAAAATAGTTTGAGTAAAAATTTACTACAACGGTTAAAAGCAGTTTCGTAAAAAAGTAGCTATTTCTGTTTCATTACAAAAAATGTTTTAAAAAATTAAATCCCTCATAAAGTATTATTTGTGAGGAATTTTTATTTTTGAGAAAAGAAAAACTATGGAAAATCTAATCACTTTATTTAAATCTATTGAAGCTGCTAAAGTCATTTTACCTGGAATCGATTATTCTGACTATGTTCCCTTGAATTTATCAGTAACGAATCCTGAGTTGAATCAACATAAATTAGAAACCGCTCAGGATTATGAAATTTTCATTCAAAATCATTTAGATAAAAATAAAGGTAAAATTGCTTTTGGAGGCTATATTGAAACCCGAAATTTATACCAAAGAAGTACAGTCTTCAAAAATACTAATTCAGACGAACGCAATATTCATATCGGTTTAGATTTATGGATGAATGAATCAGCCACTATTCATGCTGCATTAGATGGAAGTATTCACAGCTTTCAAAACAATACTGCGTTAGGTGATTATGGCCCAACCATTATTTTATCACATGAAATAGAAGGGATTAAATTCCATACGCTTTATGGTCACTTAAGCGAAGCAAGTTTAATTGGGAAAAAAGTGGGTGATATCGTAAAAAAAGGAGAACGAATTGCTACTTTAGGACTACCACCTATAAATGGCGATTATGCACCTCACTTGCATTTTCAAATCATTATTGATATGGAAGGAAAAGTTGGAGATTATCCTGGAGTATGTAGTGAAAAAACGTTGCCGTTTTACAAATCAAATTGCCCTGATCCGAACATTCTTTTGAAGATTGTAAAATAAATTGGCATCCCTTTTGTGAAGTTAAACTAATAAAGAAATAAATTATGAAGAATGTATTTTATGGAATAGCTTTAGCGACCATTTTATTCTCATGCAGAGAAGAAACAAAAGAAAAAGTAAAGGTAGCCACAGAAGCCGTTGAATCTGATATTAAACTAACTGCAGATTCTGCAAAAGTAAAAGCTAAAAAAGCTATTGATTCTTCTAAAATAGGTCAAAAAGCAAAACACATTATTGCTAAAGGAGCTGAAAAAGTGGAAGAAGGCGCTAAAAAAGTAAAAGAATCTGTTGAAGAATAAAAAAATCCTCTTTGAGGATTTTTTTATTTATTTCTTATTTTTTGTTCCCATTTCCATGCACTTGCTAAAGCTTCTTCTAAAGTAGATTGTGCTTTCCAACCTAAAACAGTATTTGCTTTATCAGTGTTTGCATAAGCTTCAATTACATCACCTTCTCTTCTACCCACAATTTGATAGTTTAATTTTTGATGGGAAACTTTTTCAAAAGCAGTAATCACTTCCAAAACCGAACTTCCTTTACCTGTTCCAATATTAAAAGTTTCTACTTTACTACTGTTTTTCTTATCTAATAATCGCTTTAATGCAACTACATGAGCTTTTGCTAAATCTACTACATGAATATAATCACGGATTGCTGTTCCATCAGGAGTTGGATAATCATTGCCAAAAACCGATAACTTTTCACGCAAACCAATAGCGGTTTGTGTAATAAAAGGAACTAAATTTTGCGGAACTCCAATTGGCAACTCTCCAATCTCAGCAGAAGTATGTGCTCCTATTGGATTAAAATAACGCAATAAAATAGAATTGATATTCGTAACTTTTGTAACATCAGTAATGACTTCTTCGCCAATTTGTTTCGTGTTTCCATAAGGCGAAATCGCAACTTGTATCGGAGCGTCTTCTGTAATTGGCATTTTTTCGGCTTGACCGTAAACCGTACAAGATGAGCTAAAAATAAAATTTGATTCTAATTTCTTTTGTAATTCTTGGAGTAAATAAACTAGAGAATTGATATTGTTTTCATAATACAATAAGGGATTTTCAACACTTTCACCAACCGCTTTTGAAGCAGCAAAATGAATCACTCCCGAAATATTTTGAAATTTTGAAAACAAAGTTTGAACTGCTAATTTATCGCGTAAATCAATGTTTTCAAACAACGGTTTTTTTCCAGTGATACGCTCTATTCCATCCAAAACATCTATTGAAGAATTGGAAAGATTATCTACAGCAATTACCTCAAAACCTTCGTTTTGTAATTCTACAACGGTGTGAGAACCTATAAAACCTAAACCTCCTGTAACTAATATCTTCATATTTTAGTTTTCAGTGACAGTCGCAGTAAACAGTAAATAAGACTGAATACCGATACTGAGCACTATTACACGTACTTTAAAACTGCGTCTGTAATAAATTTAATTTGTTCGTCATCTAATTCCGTATGCATTGGCAATGCGATTACCTCTTTTACCAATTGATTCGTAACTGGAAAATCTTCTTCTTTGTAACGAGCATCTGCATACGCTTTTTGACTGTGTAATGGTATTGGATAATAAATCGCACAAGGAATTCCTTTTGCTTGTAAATGTTCCAATAAACCATCGCGTTTTCCATTCATAATACGAATTACATATTGATGAAACACGTGACAATCACAAGAATCACAAATAGTTGGAACCCAAATATTAGGATTTTGTCCAAGAATTTCTGAATACTTTCTTGCAGCATCCTGACGTGCTTTGTTGTAAGCATCCAAATGTGGCAATTTCGCTTTTAAAACTCCTGCTTGGATACTATCTAAGCGTGAATTCACTCCTACCACATCATGGTGATATCTTTCATACATTCCGTGGTTTACAATTCCTCTGATTTTATGAGCT
>JAHRWO010000135.1 GCA_019105125.1 Flavobacterium sp. | reverse complement strand
GTTTTTTCTGTAACGGCATTTAAAAAACCAATTCCTAGGCCATTTTTATCTCTTCCTGAAATTTTTAACGCATTTAAAAGATTAATAGCCGAAGGTAATTCCAAAACTCTTTCGTTTTCCTTCAAATTAAGTTCTAAATTAGGTGTAGCGCCAATTCTTCTCGAATACAGTAAATTACCCTTACTGAATAAGTCGGTTCCTTCCGTAAAAAAAGGGCGGTTTTCGTTGAATTGTTGTTCAAATGGACCTAAATTTAAAATAACATTATCAAATTTTGTTTGGCCAAAATCGGGAACTAAAATAGCATCTAAAGTAAAAGCATCATTTATTCCATATTTTATATCCATTCCGCCTTTTAATTCCCCTTTTGTTTTTTGAGTTTCACTTCCTGAAAGGTAAAAAGAGGAATAAGGAATTAAAAATAATCGTGTTGGAGTTTTAATTTTTTCAATCCCAGTTAAAATGCCAGCTTGTTGAGACACAGCTCCAATTTTATTGTCGATTGGATTCCAAGTGTACTTTTGACGTTCTCTTCGTACTTCTCTGAAAAAATTAATTCCCCAGGTTTGTTTGTCTTGTTCAGGAAATCGGAGTGCTGCATAGGGGATTTTCATTTCAATCACATAACCAAAATCGGTTATTCGGGCATTACTTTCCCAAATTGCATTCCATGAACCATCCTCACCACCTGATGAGGTAAAATTAGTGTCAATTTGTCCGTTAGCAGCTGTTACAAAAAAGCGAAACTCTTGTTGACCATCGTTATATCCGTTTATAAAGACTCCGAAATAATCTGATGTTCCAATATTATCTCGCTCAACAAGTTCTTTAAGGATTTTATCAGGATTGGGATCATGAAGAACTGCACCCACATAAATGGCATCGTCTGAATATAGTATTTTAACCTCTGTTTTAAATTCTTCAGGTATTGGGGTGCCATTTTTAGGCTCTAGTGAAATAAAATTTGTGGCTATTGCTGCATCTTTCCAAGAACTCTCATTCAGTTTTGCATCTATCGAAATATTTTCCGTTGTTTTTTTTGTGCTAATATTTTTTTTATTTTGCGCTAAAGCAAATGTGAAACAAAGAAAAAAGAATACTAAGGATACCTTTATTTTTTTTAACATACCAAAAAGTTTGAATGCAAATTTATAATTTCAAAACGAGCACTAAATTTTTTTTTCAAAAAGTTTAACTTTTGTAAGAAATATCTATGAAAGGTTAAAATTTTAGATAAAAAGCATAAAAAAAATTGCAGGTTTAAAATAAATAAATATATTTGACCATTCACAATTACAATACAACTATTACATTAACAATGATTTACAGAATTTTGCCCCTAATTATATTCTGCATTTTCTCGTTCAAGCCTTTACATTATTCAGATAGTAGAAAACACAACTTCAATTCGACCGATCCTAAATTAATTGCAGCAAATGCTAAAGCTAATTTTGAAGCTAAAAGCAAATCATTTTACACTGTTATTGATGCTAATGGATTTACTTTGCCAACTTTTGAAAGTTTTTTAGCTGCTTTTGAAGGATATGAGCAGTTAAAACAACAGGGAAAAATCGAAAATGAGATTTTAACGATTGTTGATTTTAGTTTATCATCTACTCAAGAAAGAATGTGGGTTATTGATATGAAAACACAAAAAGTGATTCTAAAATCATTGGTGTCTCACGGAAGAAATTCTGGTTCTGAATATGCAACGGATTTTTCTAATGAGAATGAGTCTTACAAAAGCAGTTTAGGGTTTTACATTACAGGGGAAACTTATACAGGAAAACACGGATTGTCTTTACGTTTAGACGGAATGGAATATGGAATTAATCATAATGCTAGAAGTAGAGCGGTAGTGGTTCACGGCGCAGATTATGTAAGCAAGTCATTTATTAAAAATACAGGAAGATTAGGAAGAAGTCAAGGTTGTCCAGCGGTTCCTTACGAAGTCCACAAAGAGTTGATTGAAACTATTAAAGGAAAGTCTTGTATTTTTATTTATCATCCATCAAGAACTTATGTGGCAAAATCTAAGTTAGTTTCATAAATGTGGATTTGATTTTTTTAAGTTGTCATTTATGTAATCGCTTTTTTTATTGGTTTTGCTAACGCAAAGTTTTATTAATCGCGATTCCTTAATTTTAGAAATAATGCTTTATCGAGTTCGTAAATGTCATCTCTAAACTGGAGTTTGTCATTTTCAATCCAACTCGTCCAATAAAATAAATATACATTTACAGTGTCTTTAACGGACACTGTCTTTGTTTTTTCTTGTTTTAGAATTGAATCAATTTCGCCTCCGCTCCATTTTTCAGGATTGATTTCGGTTAGAATTTGTTTTGTTAAAGCCAAAGGATTTTCCACTCGAACACATCCCGAACTCAGAGATCGATTCGATTTTACAAAGTAATCACGATGATTTGTGTCATGTAAATAAACGGAGTGACGATTCACAAAATTGAACTTTACCAATCCCAGAGAATTATCAGCTCCAGGTTTTTGAACATATCGATAACTTTTTGCTTTGGATGGTTCCCAGTTATACGGACTTACTTCTTGTCCTTTGCTGTTGTAAATTGTAAGTCTTGTAGAAGAAAAATAATTTCTATTTTTTGTTGCGGCCGGAGTTAAGTCTTCTTTTATGATGGTTGGTGGAACAGTCCAAGTTGGATAAAAAACAAAATTTGATAATTTTGAGGTAAGAATTGGTGTTTTTCTTTTTTCCTTTCCTACAATAATCTTGTGCGAACTTACAGTGTCATTGTTTTTTACATAATACAACATATAATCAGGAATGTTAGCGATCAAATATTTCTCACCTAAATCAGATGGATACCAACGCCAACGCTCTAAATTTGCAAATATTTGTTCTATTCGTTCACTTTTGGTAGTGTTTAAAGCCTTTAGAGTTCCAATTCCAATAACGCCATCTTGAGCTAAACCATGTCGCGCTTGAAAATGTTTAACCGCTTTGAAAGTAATAGAATCATAAGCCCAAGTGATAATGCTATCTTTATTTTTATAGTCTTTCCAATAGGCTAAGCGCTTTTTTATTTTTACCATTTCTGGTAGAGTATCACCTAAAATGATTTTGGTTTTTTTTATGTTTATTTTCTCAAAAGTAACATTTGGGAATTTATCAATTTCAATTAAACTTTTTTTAAGTGATTGATAAACAATGTGATTTGGTTTTAACTCTTTAAAAGTAGTTGCAATTTTTTTTCCTTTAATAGCATCTTCAAGTAATGAAGAAAGTGCAATTTCTTTTGGTTTTAAATCCCAATCGGTGTATAATTCTTTTGGATTCAGCTTACCTTTGTGCAGATGATTCGCTAATTTTTCAAAGGTTTCGGTTAATAGAATATCGTATTTTACAATCTCATCGTCATTGAGTTTGGCTCTTTTATTTTCTAAATCTTCAATAATATTTATTTCATAATCTTCAGGGTTCAATCCTTCTTGATAGCAAAATTTAATTTCATTAATTAAATCTTTTCGGTTTTCATTTAAATACCAAATTTCATGAAAATTCATTTTTTGGTAATAGAGTTTTACACTATCTGATTTTTCAAGAAGTAAATCGGGATGTATTGGTCTCATGATAACATTCAAGATCGTATCTTTGATTATGCTATTGTCAAAAGCAATAGGTTCGGTTTCTCTTTTACAAGAGGCAAAACAAAAAGTAAAGAGAAAAAGTGCGATTTTTTTCATAAAACCTCAATTGTGATATAAATATAAGAAGAATTATTGAATAACTTCTTAGTGTATTTTCTTATACATTACAA
>JAHRWO010000287.1 GCA_019105125.1 Flavobacterium sp. | reverse complement strand
GCGTTGTCTAACAGAAATGGTTCCGTTTTTCTCTTCTTCCTCGCCAACAATCAGCATAAACGGATATTTGTTCATCTCCGCTTCTCTAATTTTCTTACCGATTGTTTCGTTTCGGTTGTCAATTAGGGCGCGAATTTCGTGAATTTCTAGCAAATCTAAAACTTTTTTCGCATAATTTTCATATTTCTCACTCAAAGACAAGATTATAGCTTGCTCAGGCATCAACCAAATTGGGAAATTTCCAGCCGTATGCTCCAGTAAAATCGCAATAAAACGCTCCATCGAACCAAAAGGCGCTCTGTGAATCATAACTGGGCGATGTAACTTGTCATCAGCACCTTTATAAGACAATTCAAAACGCTCTGGTAAGTTGTAATCTACCTGAATGGTTCCTAATTGCCAACTTCTGCCTAAAGCATCTTTCACCATGAAATCCAATTTCGGACCATAGAAGGCGGCTTCTCCAGATTCAATCACATAATTTAATCCTTTATCTTTCGCTGCACTGATAATCGCATTTTCTGCTTTTTCCCAGTTTTCAACGCTACCTATATATTTATCCGGATTGTCTAAATCACGAACTGATACCTGAGCCGTAAAGTTTTCAAATCCTAACGAACCAAAAACATATAATACTAAGTCGATAACATTTTTGAACTCCGCATCCAATTGGTCAGGCGTACAGAAAATATGCGCATCATCTTGAGTAAATCCTCTAACACGAGTCAATCCATGTAGTTCACCCGATTGCTCATAACGATAAACCGTTCCAAATTCAGCATAACGCTTTGGTAAATCTTTATATGACCAAGGTCTAGCATTGTAAATTTCACAGTGGTGAGGACAGTTCATCGGTTTTAACAAGAACTCTTCACCTTCCGCTGGAGTATGAATCGGTTGGAAACTATCCGCACCATATTTAGCATAGTGTCCAGAAGTCACATACAAGTCTTTCATCCCAATATGAGGAGTTACTACTTGTTCGTAACCTGCTTTTTTCTGTGCTTTTTTTAAGAATTGTTCTAATCTATCGCGCAAAGCAGCTCCTTTTGGTAACCATAAAGGTAAACCTTGACCTACTTTTTGTGAAAAATGAAATAATTCTAATTCTTTTCCAAGTTTTCTATGGTCGCGACGTTTTGCTTCTTCTAATAATTCAAGGTAATCCGTTAAGTCTTTTTGTTTTGGGAATGAAATTCCGTAAACACGAGTTAACTGTTTATTTTTTTCATCACCTCTCCAGTAAGCACCCGCCACCGATAAAATTTTCATCGCTTTGATAATTCCTGTATTCGGAATATGACCACCACGACACAAATCAAAGAAGTTTGAATGATCGCAGAACGTAATCGTTCCGTCTTCTAAATTCGAAATCAACTCCGTTTTGTATTCGTTATCTTTATAAACTTCCAAAGCTTCCGCTTTTGAAACCGAACGCATTTTAAATTCATGCTTCTCTCTCGAAATTTCCAATACGCGGTCTTCTATCTTTTTGAAATCGGCATCTGTGATTCTTTGGTCGCCAAAATCTACGTCGTAATAGAAACCATTATCAATCGCTGGTCCAAGCGTTAATTTAATTCCAGAATACATTTCCTGAAGCGCTTGCGCCATAACGTGCGAAGTCGAATGCCAAAAAGCTTTTTTTCCCTCTTTGTCATTCCACGTATATAATATAAGTGTACCGTCCGTCGTTAAGGTCGTCGTCGTTTCAATAGTGGTACCATTATAGGAAGCCGAAATTACGTTTCTAGCCAAACCTTCACTAATGCTTTTCGCAACATCCATCGGAGTAACTCCTTGAGCCATCTCCTTAACCGACCCGTCGGGTAAAGTAACTTTTATCATGGTTTAAAATTTATAAGATGCAAATATAAACGAATAATAAAATCCATACAATATAACTTCACTATAATGTTAAAAAAGATTGTAGGTAGGCATTTTACATTTGACATTGCTTTTAATCACATCCATAGTAAAAATGTAATTGTTTTCGTAAATTGATTTGTTTTTTTGATTTTGGAGAATTTAAGATTAGCTTAAATTTCTAACATAATTTGATTTTTCAAAATATCATCAATCGTTTCGCGTTCTCTGATTAAGTGACATTTTCCGTCTTTCCAAAGTACTTCGGCTGGTTTTAGTCGTGAGTTGTAGTTAGAGGCCATTGAAAAGCAATAAGCGCCTGCGTTTCGGAAACACAAAATATCACCTTCGTGAACTTCAGTAATTCTTCGGTTGCTAGCAAAAGTGTCAGTTTCACAAATATATCCTACTACCGAGTAGTAACGTTCTTTTCCTTTTGGATTGGAAATATTTTCAATATGATGTTGCGCACCATATAACATCGGACGTATCAAATGATTGAAACCCGAATCAATTCCAGCAAAAACAGTTGAAGTAGTTTGTTTTACCACGTTTACTTTCGCTAAGAAATAACCAGCTTCGCTGACCAAGAATTTTCCGGGCTCAAAAGCTAAAGTTAACGGGCGACCATATTCTTTTTCGAAAGCTAAAAAACGTTTGGTTAATTTTCTTCCAAATTCTTCTACATTAGTTTCGATATCTCCTTTTTTGTATGGCACTTTGAATCCGCTTCCAAAATCGATAAAATCTAATTCGGGGAAATTTT
>JAHRWO010000240.1 GCA_019105125.1 Flavobacterium sp. | reverse complement strand
TGCTTTTTATCCCACGGACATTTTTCGCGTAAATCGTCCATGATATCTAAAAGGCGGTTGAAAGCTTGTAATTGTTGCTGGCGTGTGTTCATTTTGGAGTTGAATTGTTAAATTGTTGAATCGTTAAATTGAGATGCTGAAACGAGTTCAGCATGACAAATTAGATGTAAAAATAAAAAATCCCACGTGGAAAACGCAGGATTTTAAAGTATAATTTTTCCAAAGCTTATTCAGCAGCTGGAGTTTCTTCTTCTTGTTTTACTTCTTTTGATAACGCTTCTACAGAAACAAATCCTTTAGGTTGTAACAAATTGTACCAATTTAAGATTTTTTTAATGTCAGACGTATATACTCTGTCTTCGTCAAATTCTGGTAAAACTTCTCTGAAATACGTTTTTAATTTCGCATCATCTTCTTTGTGAGACATTGCCATACCATCGTTTTCTTTAGTAGCAATTGCTTTGAATACTTCTGTTAAACGTACCTCTTCTGAATAAGTATATACTGCAATTTCTGATAACAAACTTACGTTTGCTCTCATTCCAACAGTAATTTTCTTTCCGTCTAATAAAGACTCTGCAACAAATCCTGTACGTGTTTGAATTTTTAATTCATATAAACCTGGTTTCCCAGAAATAGCTAATATTTTTTGAATGCTCATGTTTCTTACTTATTAAGGTTGGCAAATATATTATTTTAAAGTAAAAAGTGAAACGTAAAAAGTAAAAAGTTTAAAAAAAACTGAATACTAAAAACTGAACACTGAATACTGTAATTAACGTCCTTTTTTGTTTACGTACTTCATTTTATAATCAGGTCTTGCTTTACCATCCATAATGTTTTGCAATTTTTTCCCAATTAACTTCTTTTTCAACATCGATAAGTGATCGGTAAATAAAATTCCTTCGATATGATCGTACTCATGTTGGATAACACGCGCGATTAAACCATCATATACTTCAGTCTTTTTATTGAAATCTTCACCCATGTATTCAATCGTAATGGTATCATGGCGAAAAACATCTTCACGCACATCTGGAATACTCAAACAACCTTCGTTGAATCCCCAAATATCACCTTCTTCTTTGATGATTTTTGCATTAATAAAAGTCTTCTTGAAATCCTTCATCAATGCCGCTTCTTCTTTTGAAACGTCATCACTATCGCTAAAAGGTTCAGTATCTACAATAAACAAGCGAATAGGTAACCCAACTTGTGGAGCCGCCAAACCAACGCCATGTGCATGATACATCGTTTCATACATATTAGCAATCGTTTCTTTTAGATTCGGATATTCAGGAGTAATGTCCTCACAAACTTTGCGTAGAACCGGTTCTCCGTATCCGTATATTGGTAAAATCATAAACTTGAAATTAAGGGTACAAAAATAGTAAAATATACACATAATAAAACTGTTATAACAAATAAATAACAATTTAAACTAAAGATTTAAAATCTTTAAAATTAATTTTAAAAAGATATTTTATCTTTATTTTGTGATTTAATAAATAATTTTATTTATTTTTGCCGAAATTTTAAAAGAAATGACCATTAAAATTGAGCAAACGAATTCTCAACATTTGATTTTCTGCGAAGCCATCATAGAAGAAATAGAACTTTCGGCAAAAGTGAGAGGAACAGGAATCGCAAAGCGTTCGATAGAATATTTAAATAAAAAAATCATAGACGGAAACGGAATTATCGCCCTTACCGAAGAAAACGAATGGGCAGGATTTTGTTATATCGAAACGTGGAGTCATGAAAAATTTGTAGCCAATTCAGGATTGATAGTAGCGCCAAAATTTAGAAAACACGGACTAGCTCGTAAAATCAAACAAGCTATATTTTCATTGTCTCAAAATAAGTTTCCAAATGCTAAAATCTTTGGTCTAACTACGGGTTTAGCAGTGATGAAAATCAATAGTGAATTGGGCTACGAACCCGTAACTTATTCCGAATTAACACAAGATGAAAACTTTTGGAACGGATGCAAAAGCTGTATCAATTATGAAATTTTAATCGCAAAAGAAAAGAAAAACTGTTTGTGCACAGCCATGTTGTACGAACCAAAAGTAGCATTAATACCAAATGAAGAAAACCATGAAAAAAGTAGTTTTAGCTTATAGCGGAGGATTAGACACTTCGTTTTGTGCCGTTTATTTATCTAAAAAATTAGGATACGAAATTCACGCAGTAACTGTAAATACAGGTGGATTTTCAGTTGAAGAAATAAAAGACATTGAAAGACGCGCTTTGAATCTTGGTGTCCATTCTTATACGTGTATTGATGCTGTAAAAAGTTATTATGATACTTGTGTAAAGTACTTGATTTATGGAAATGTCTTAAAAAACAACACCTATCCGCTTTCTGTAAGTGCTGAACGAACCATTCAAGCTAAATCGATTGCTGATTATGCCAAAAAAATCAATGCGGATGCAGTAGCTCATGGAAGTACCGGCGCTGGAAACGATCAAGTGCGATTTGATGTAATTTTTAATATTCTTTGTCCCAATATCGAAATTATTACGCCTATTAGAGATTTAAAACTTTCAAGAGAAGCTGAAATTGATTTCTTAAAAGAAAATCAAGTAGAAATGAATTTCGAAAAAGCGTTGTATTCTGTAAACAAAGGACTTTGGGGAACTTCTGTTGGTGGAAAAGAAACCTTAACATCTAATCAATATTTACCCGAAACGGCTTTTCCATCGCAATTAGAAAAATCAGAAGCAGACAAAACCGAAGTGATTTTACATTTCAAAGAAGGAGAAATCTTCGGAATTAATGAAACCGTTTTTTTACATCCAAGTGATGCTATTTTGCATTTAGAAAGTTTGGCTGCTCCTTTCGCTATCGGAAGAGATATTCATGTGGGTGATACAATTGTCGGCATAAAAGGAAGAGTTGGTTTTGAAGCTGCTGCAGCTTTAATTATTTTAAAAGCACATCATTTATTGGAAAAACACACGCTTTCGAAATTCCAATTGAATTTAAAAAGTCAATTAGCGGATTGGTATGGAAGCTGGCTGCACGAAGGTTTGTTCTTAGATCCGGCTTTACGCGATATTGAGACTTTCTTTACCAATTCACAAAAAACTGTCAATGGAAAAGTTATTGTAACGCTTTTACCCTATCGTTTTATCCTTAACGGAATTGAATCAGAGAACGATTTGATGGCATCGAAATTTGGAAGTTATGGTGAAATGAATTTGGGCTGGTCAGGAGAAGACGTAAAAGGATATTCAAAAATAATCAGCAATTCACTTACCATTTATCATCAGGTGAACGAAGGAAAAATATAAATCAAATGGAATCAAAAATAAAAGTTGGGATAGTTGGAGCTGCAGGTTACACCGGTGGCGAATTGATTCGTTTGCTCTTAAATCATCCAAAAACCGAAATAACTTTCGCATTAAGCAGAAGTCAAAATGGAAAAGCAATTAGCAGTATTCATACCGATTTAATTGGCGAAACCAATTTGATTTTCACCA
Source organism: Flavobacterium sp. (assembly GCA_019105125.1). Lineage (GTDB taxonomy): Bacteria > Bacteroidota > Bacteroidia > Flavobacteriales > Flavobacteriaceae > Flavobacterium. The sequence goes on along the minus strand of JAHRWO010000240.1, from coordinate 7,062 downwards.
ACGAATATTTCAACACCATTGATGTTTTGTTTTTGTGTCTTCCGCATAAAGAAAGTAAAATTTGGTTGCAAAATAACGACGTGAATGAAACTATCAAAATTATCGATTTAGGAAATGATTTTAGAATTGACGGCTCATTTGAAAAAGGAAATTTTGTTTACGGTTTACCCGAAATCAATAAGAATACGATAGAACAGAGTAATTATATTGCTAATCCAGGTTGTTTTGCTACGGCTATTCAATTGGCTTTGCTTCCACTGGCTAAAGCTAAAATTCTAAAAACAGTTTACACAACCGGAATTACAGGTTCAACTGGCGCTGGAAAACAATTGCAAGACACTACACATTTTAGTTGGAGAGCTAATAACATTTCGGCTTACAAAACTTTACAACATCAACATGTGGCTGAAATCAGTAAGACTCTAAATAGTTTAAATGAAGAAAAAGTAAACTTAGAATTTGTGCCTTGGCGAGGCGATTTTACTCGGGGAATTTTCTCTAGTTCTACGATTGAAACAAAAATGAGTTTAGAAGAAATTCAAACACTTTATGAAGATTTTTACAGGAACAATCCATTTGTGTTTTTATCTAAAACCAACATCGATTTGAAACAAGTTGTAAACACCAATAAATGTTTGCTGTTTATTGAAAAAGACGAAAATCACGTGGTCATTCACTCCGTTATTGATAATTTATTAAAAGGCGCTTCCGGACAAGCGGTTCAAAATATGAATTTGATGTTGGGCTTTGAAGCAACACTAGGATTAAAACTAAAAGCTTCTGCATTTTAAAAAGATAAAAATGAAATTATTTGATGTATATCCGTTATTTGACTTAAACTTCGTTAAAGCAGAAGGAAGTTATTTATGGAACGATAAAAACGAAAAACACTTAGATTTATATGGCGGTCATGCCGTGATTTCTATTGGTCATAGCCATCCGACTTATGTACAAAAAGTCACGGAACAATTACAAAACATTGGCTTTTATTCCAATTCAGTAAAAATTCCAATCCAAGAAGAAGTAGCACTAAAACTAGGTAAAATTTGTGGTTACGAAGACTATTCGCTCTTCATGTGTAATTCAGGTGCTGAAGCCAACGAAAACGCAATTAAACTAGCTTCATTTCACACAAAAAAGAAAAAGAATATTTGCTTCACCAAAGCTTTTCATGGAAGAACTGCGGCTGCCGTAGCGGCAACTGATAACAAAAGTATTATTGCGCCAACGAACGAGTCGGACAATTTTATTTTTGTTCCCTTTAACAACACAACTGCGTTAGAGGAAGCATTTAAAAATCACGAAATCTCTTCGGTAATTATTGAAGGAATTCAAGGTGTAGGCGGTGTTCAAATTCCAGAAGTGAGCTTCTTAGAGAAAATTAGAAGTTTGTGTGATGAACATGAAGCAGTTTTCATTTGCGATGAAATTCAATCGGGTTATGGAAGAACAGGAAAGTTTTTTGCTCATCAACATGCCCAAGTTCAAGCTGATATCATAACCATTGCGAAAGGAATGGGAAATGGTTTTCCGGTTGGTGGCGTTTTAATTGCTCCTAAATTTCAAGCCAAGCATGGTTTATTGGGAACCACTTTCGGCGGTAACTATTTGGCTTGTGCTGCATCACTTGCCGTTTTAGAAACCATCGAAAAAGAAAACCTATTACAAAATGCAACAGATTTAGGAAACTACTTGTATGAAGAGTTAAAAGACGATCCGTTGATTTACGAAATTCGTTATCAAGGCTTAATGTTTGGAATTGAATTGAAAGTTTCTTGCGCACCATTGCGAAATAAACTACTGAGTGAATTCAATATACTAACCGGAAATGCTTCGTGCCCAAAAACATTGCGAATCCTTCCTGCATTAAACATCACAAAAATCGAGTTAGATGCTTTCATAGATGCATTTAAAATCTTATCCAAATCCAATTTATAATCATGAAACGTTTTTTTTCAGTAGACGATGTAGCTAACCTTGATGTTTTACTTCAAGAGGCAATCCACATAAAAAAAAATCCTTTGCAAAAAAGCGAATTAGGCAAGGGAAAAACATTAGGCTTAGTTTTTCTAAATTCAAGTTTAAGAACTAGATTAAGCACACAAAAAGCAGCGCAAAACTTAGGTTTAAACACTATCATTTTAAACGCCAACCAAGAAGCATGGACATGGGAATTTGAAGATGGTGCGATTATGAATGGTGGAACGGTAGAACATATAAAAGATGCAGCTCAAGTCTTAAGTCAGTATTGCGATATCATCGGCATTCGTTGTTTTGCGGGTTTGACTAATAAGGAAGAAGATACTTCAGAAAAGGTGTTTTCATTGTTTGAAAAATATGCTACAGTGCCTATTATTTCATTGGAATCTGCCACGTTACATCCGTTACAAAGCCTAGCAGATTGTATAACAATTGAAGAGCATAAACCTAAAAACAAAAAACCAAAAGTAGTCTTAAGTTGGGCGCCACACATAAAATCAATTCCTCATGCTGTAGGAAATTCATTTGCGCAATGGATGACTAAGATAGATTGCGAATTTGTAATTACAAATCCCATTGGGTATAATTTAGACACAACTTACACGAAAAATATAACTATAGAACACAATCAAGAAAAAGCATTACAAGATGCTGATTTTGTGTATATAAAAAACTGGTCTTCATTTGAAGAATATGGGAAAATCATAGAAACAAATGAAGATTGGATGTTAACCAATGAAAAACTAAAAATGACAAATAATGCAAAAATAATGCATTGTCTACCCGTGAGAAGAAATGTTGAAGTAAGCGATGAAGTTTTAGATGGTGAAAATGCACTAATCTATCAACAAGCCAACAATAGAACTTTTGCGGCACAAGTTATTTTAGAAAAAATTTTAGAATCAAATGAAAACACTTAATATTATAAAAATTGGTGGTAATATAATTGATGATGAATTGCAATTAAATGATTTCATCCAATCGCTTGCGAGTTTAAACGAACCTTTTATTCTCGTTCACGGCGGTGGAAAATTAGCAACTGATTTGGCTGAAAAACTAAACATTCCACAACAATTAATTGAAGGAAGAAGAATAACAGATGCCGAAACTTTGAAAATTGCTACCATGGTTTATGCTGGATACATCAACAAGAATATCGTTGCAAAACTTCAAAAGCAAAATATCAATAGCATCGGACTATCAGGTGCCGATGGAAATGTAATGAAGGCAAAAAAACGAGTTCATCAGGAAATCGATTTCGGATTTGTAGGTGATATTACTGTCGAACAAGTTAATTCAGAATTCTTGGAGTTGCTACTTCAAAATGGAATAACACCGGTAATCTGCGCTATTACTCACGACAAACAAGGACAATTATTTAACACCAATGCGGATTCCATTGCAAGTGTTTTAGCTTCGGCTTTAGCCACTTTGTTCGAAGTAAAATTGACCTATTGCTTTGAAAAAAAAGGAGTTTTAAATAATCCCGAAGATGAAAATTCGGTAATCAAAAATTTAGATTGGGAAACCTTTCAAAAATTAAAAGAAGAAGGCATCATAAATAAAGGAATGATTCCAAAAATTAATAATGCGTTTGATGCTTTGGCAAATGGAGTGAAAGAAATTGGGATTACTTCTGCAGAAAACTTTGCAAATTTTATAAAAAACAATTCACATGAAGGAACAAGAATTACATCATCTTTTTGAATCGGCTTACGAATTATTGAAGACATTAATTTCGATTCCTTCGTTTAGTAAAATTGAAGATAAAACGGCGGATTGTATAGAAAATTTCTTTGCAACATATAACATTCCGACGCATCGTGAAATGAATAACGTTTGGGCATTTAATAAATTTTATGATGTCTCCAAACCAACTATTCTATTGAATTCGCATCACGATACCGTAAAACCAAATGCAAGTTATACGCTCAATCCATTTGAACCAATTGAAAAAGACGGCAAATTATTTGGTTTAGGTAGTAACGATGCAGGTGGATGTTTAGTAAGTCTAATCGCAACTTTTATTCATTTTTTCGACAAGGAAAATCTAAAATACAATTTAGTTTTAGCGGCTACTGCTGAAGAAGAAATTTCCGGTGTAAACGGAATTGAATCAATCTTTAAAAAACTGGGCTCTATTGATTTTGCCATTGTAGGCGAACCTACCGAAATGAATTTGGCAATCGCCGAAAAAGGATTATTGGTTTTAGATTGTATTGCAAAAGGAACGTCTTCTCATGCCGCGCATCCGAACCATAATAATGCTATTTTAAATGCTCTTGAAGATATTCAATGGTTTAACACCTGTAAATTTGATAAAGTTTCGGACTTGTTAGGCGAAGTAAAAATGACAGTTACTATCATTAATAGCGGTACACAACACAATGTAGTTCCCGATTCTTGTCAGTTTACCGTAGATGTTCGGACTACCGAAATGTATTCCAATACTGAAATTTTCAAAATCATCCAACAAAATATTAAAAGTGAGGTGACACCACGTTCCTTAAGACTGAATTCCTCCTCAATTCCGCTGTCACATCCTTTTGTACAAGCAGGAATAAAAATGGGAAGAACCTATTACGGTTCGCCAACCTCATCGGACCAAGCGGTAATTCCTTGTCCTTCTCTAAAAATGGGACCTGGATTATCAACACGTTCGCACAGTAGTGATGAATTTATTCATGTAGATGAAATTAAAGACGCAATTAAAATTTACAATTCCGTTTTAACACAAATCCTTTAGTTATGGTAGAAAAAATATGGCAAAAAACAGCAAGTAACAATGCCCTTCATGCTAAAATTGTAGAAAAATTCACCGTTGGAAATGATATCCAATTTGATTATGCACTTGCAAAATATGATGTTTTGGGTTCGTTAGCCCATTGCGAAATGCTGCACTCTATTAATTTATTAAAAACTGAAGAATGGCTTTTGATAGAAAAGGAATTGAAGAAAATCTTAGTAGAGATTAAAGAAAATCAATTTGAAATTGAACCTGGAATAGAAGATGTACATTCGCAAGTGGAACATTTATTGATTCAAAGAATCGGCGATATTGGAAAGAAAATTCACAGTGGTCGCTCGAGAAATGACCAAGTTCTGACCGATTTAAAATTGTATTTAAAAGCTGAAATTTTAGATATCAAATCACTTATTGAAGCTGTTTTTTCGTCATTAATTCAGTTGAGCAACCAACATAAAGAGGTATTACTTCCGGGTTATACACATTTGCAAATTGCTATGCCTTCTTCGTTTGGATTATGGTTTGGCGCATATGCTGAAAGTTTAGTAGATGATTTAGAATTGCTATTGGCAAGCCACAATATTATCAATAAAAATCCATTAGGTTCAGGTGCTGGCTACGGAACTTCATTTCCATTAAATAGAACGTTAACAACTGAATTGTTAGGGTTTGGAGCATTAAATGTCAATTCGGTTTACGCTCAAATGACTAGAGGAAAATCAGAAAAAGTTATGGCAATGGCAATAGCAGGTTTGGCGGGAACCATTAGTAAATTGTCGTATGACATGTGTTTGTATTTGAATCAAAATTTCGGTTTTATTTCTTTTCCGGATACTTTGACAACGGGAAGTAGTATTATGCCTCACAAGAAAAATCCGGATGTTTTTGAAATTATGAGAGCAAGATGCAATCGAATTCAAGCCTTACCTAACGAATTAATTATACTTACAAACAATCTGCCTTCAGGTTATCACAGAGATGTTCAATTGACAAAAGAGGCTTTATTTCCAGCGATTCAATCTTTGAAAGAATGTCTTGAAATGCTACAATTTATGTTGCAACACATTGAAGTTAAAAAAGATATCGTAAAAGATGCTAAATACAATTATATGTTTAGTGTAGAAAGTGTAAACCAGCAAGTTTTAGAGGGAATTCCGTTTAGAGATGCTTACAAAAACATTGGAATAACAATTGAAAATCAAGATTTTATCCCAAATTACGAAGTGAATCACACCCATGAAGGTAGTATTGGAAATCTTAGAAATGAACTAATAGAAGAAGCTTTTAAAAAAGTAATTTCAAAATTTAATTAATTCCCTTTTGGCAGCATATAAGCTGTTTCTTTCTTTGCTTCATTCAAAACGATACTACTGTGATATTGTCCAATATTAGGAATATTTGAAATCACATTTACCACAAAATCATTGTACGATTTAATATCCTCTGCAATGATTTTTAGCATATAATCGTAATTTCCAGACAAACTAATCACTTCTTGAACTTGGGGAATTGCAATAATAGTTTGTTCGAAAGCATCAAGAGCAGCCTTAGATTGTTCTTTCAAAGTAACGTTACAATACACCACGATTTGAACACCAATTTTAAAACGATCTACTAGCGCCACATATTTCGTTATCACCTGATTTTTTTCTAAATTTTTGATGCGCTCATAAGTTGGAGTAAACGAAAGCCCAACGCGTTCACCTATTTCTTTCACCGAAATGGTAGAATCTTGTTGTAAAATTTCTAAAATTGCTTGATCTTTAGCGTCTAATTGATGTTTCATTCAGTAGTAAAATTGAAATAAATATAACAATTATTTTTTATAATGTAAATAATCTTGAAGCATAATGGTGGCAGCAATTTCGTCAACTAAAGCCTTATTTTGACGTTGTTTCTTTTTTAAACCACTATCAATCATCGTTTGAAACGCCATTTTAGAAGTAAATCGTTCATCTACTCTATCCACCGGCATATCAGGAAAAGCTGATTGAAATTTCACCACAAAAGCATTGATGATTTCGGCACTTTGAGATGGCGTTCCATCCATTTGCTTGGGTTCACCAACGATTACTCGTTCAACTTTCTCTTTCAAGAAATAGTCTTTTAAAAAAGCAATCGCTGTTTCCGACGAAATGGTAGTTAGCCCAAAAGCAATCATCTGCATTTCATCAGTAACGGCAATTCCTGTTCGTTTGATTCCGTAATCTATGGCTAAAATTCGCATTGTTGATTATTTTGAACAAATATACACTCAATTACTTAATAATTTCAAATTCGGCTAATGTTGCCATTCTAGCTTTGTTTAATTTTAAAGTTTTACCATCAAAATTATA
>JAHRWO010000228.1 GCA_019105125.1 Flavobacterium sp. | reverse complement strand
GCACACTAATCGAACGTTTGAAGGAGTAACCAATCCCACATAGTGCAAACCTCTATCAAACATTCCTAATCCTTTTAACTTTTGATTTTCTTCCTCTTTATCCGATAAGAAGAAAGGTTGGAATCGTATTCCTTCTCCATTTTTATCAAATTCACTACTAGAATTAGAAATTATACCGTCAATTTGAACTGAAGAATTAGCATTTATTCTTATGGAACTATGTAAGTATTGACCATTTAAAATAGAATTACTCTTTAATGGTTCAATACTAAATTTACGAATTAATTTGCTGCCTTCATAAATTGAAATTGATGGAATTTCTCCTTCTAATTCGATAATAGGTTCAATTTCAATTTGTCTGTTTCTTAATGAAAAACTGTTATCAATGAAAATAGAATTGCGTTGAACTTTGACCCTCTTATTAATGTAATTAATGTCATTTGTTTTTTGTTGTTGTGTAAAATGCATATTAATTGAAGTAATAGCCTCAATTTGTTCCTCACGTGAAGGATTTTCTGTTTTCAGAATTTTTATTAATGCCGAAGGAAATACATTTTCTGGAAGATCATCTTCTAAAGTAGCTGATGGATTTATTTTTTTTAATTCATTAAAATGATGAAGTGCAAACTCTTTTAATTTTTTACCTTCCTCCGATTGAGCTAAAGCTTTACGTTCGGCTCTTGGAACAGAAAAAAAGCGTTTCATAACTATTAAAATGAAAATAATTATGAAAACTGAAAAGATATAAAATGGATGTATTTCCATATCGTGAACTTATTATTCTTCTTTTGCTGAATTAATGAAGCTATCTAAAACATCTTTCACAGAGGGTAGATTACCAATATTTGCCTCAATACGGTTATGTAAATCAACGAATTTAGCTTCATAATTTAAAACCTTAGCTGCATATTCATAGGGATATATTGAAACAACTGCTCCGTTATTATCGTACTTTAATGTTAAAAAGCGTAAAGGAAATTCGGGTTCGTTATCGCTAAATAATTTAAAACCGTATTTTTTTATTATAAAATCGCTAAATGCATGACTTAAAAACAACGTAGCCTCTTTATCACTTAATTCAAAGGCTCTACAGTATAAACTGAATCCAAAACCTTCGTCAACAACTTGATCTAAATTCTCAGGGTGATTGCTAATCTCTTTATTTAATTTTTCTATTTTATTGTCTATAAAATATCCCTCAATCATCTTTAAACAACCATCTAGAATTCCGTTTTCATCATAAATATTTTCCTCTTGATATCTTTTATTAAAATATTCATCTGTATAAATAGCATCAAATTTTGGAGCATCGTGATTTTTTGCTTTTGTAGTTTCTTGTTTTTCCTGTTTTGAAGAAAAAAGTTTTTTAAAAAAATTCATATCGTTAATTTAATGTTTAATGAGAATGTTTGGAAATGAATTTCCGTATGCTTTGTTGTAGAAATAAACCATTCTTTCTTTGTTCTTAAAATTAGGATTTATTCGATACTCATAAAGCAAGATAATAAAAATTAGAGCCAAATCATTCTTAGTGTACAATTCAGTATCTAAAATTTCATTGAAATATTTGATAGTATTACATTTTAATTGAAGTGTTTTAATAAATTGATTTTTTAAAGAAATTGAAGCCTTAATATCCATTTCTTTAGGTAAAAGATTAATTCCAACGGTTTGACCAATTTTTAATCTTAAATCTTTTTCCTCCTCTGAATCAGTGTCATATTTTATGAAAAAACCAACTAGAAGACCCATCATAATTGACAAAATCAAAAACTTAAAAATAGTTTCAATTTCAATAAATTGAGGTATAAATAATAGGACTGATAAAATAAAAACTAAAATACTAGAGTATATCTTAATAATGTGTCCGTTATGAATTCCTATTTCTATACTTTGCATTGAGTTATTATCAATAAAAAAATAGCTATTTAATGGAAACAACGGAATTCCTAAAACAAAAAATTGAGTTCCAATAAATTGATTATTCAACTTCTTGTATGGTTTAATTGTGACTAATCCTAAAATCATCTAATTAACTTTATAAATTCTGTAGAAAAATTGAATTTCAGTACCTTGTCTTAACGACATTTTTTCAACTCTAAAATTTGATTTTTCATAACAATCAATTATTCCAGGAATGTCTTCGCTAACTTTTTTATATTGGTTTTTTCTTAAATAATTATCTAAAAACATTTCCATCCCTTTTCGAGGAAAAAACAAAATATCGGAATCTTTCTTCATTATCACAGATTCTCTGCTTGAATTGATCCATGAGTTCTTGTTTGAATCGTAATTCCAACCATAAGCTATTGTATTAAGTTTCTCCGAAATTTGCTTTTGATTTTTTTCTAAAAAACCAGTTAAATCATCAAAAACTATTTCTCTTTCTTCTGTTTTAAAAATAGCCTTTACTTCTTCATCAGAATTAAGAAGCATAAAATTATACGGGTTTACACTTGAGTAAATTAAATTGACTTTTTGCCCTTTATAATAATTGTTAAACTCATTAGGCATAATTTCAATAGTCTTTTTTATTGTTCTTTTATCTTTATCTTTT
>JAHRWO010000223.1 GCA_019105125.1 Flavobacterium sp. | reverse complement strand
AAGTGATTTTTTTGAGTTCGACAGCTTCCTCAGCTCTTCGTCTTCTACCTAATTCTAAAGCGGCGGCGATAGAAATAGCTTTAGCTTCACCAATTCCTTTGAATTGCATAAGTTGGGAAACCGACATTTTTCCTAACGTATTCAGATTATTTTCGGAAGAAGCTAAAATACGTTGACACAATTGCACCGCGCTCTCATTTCGAGAACCGGAACCAATTAAAATAGCAAGTAATTCGGAATCAGATAAGGTGGATTTACCTTTTAAAAGAAATTTTTCACGTGGGCGATCATCTTCGGCCCATTGATTGATTGGCGTGTACATAAAATTTAATTTTGGCGTTTATAAAAACAAAGTAACTTAATTTTTTAAAATCCTCAAAATAAATGGCTTAAAAATTGCGTTTCAATCTACAACAATTATCAAACCATGAAACTATTTCTTCCTTTACTCTTTATCTGTTTTTCTTTTGGATGCAAGAAATCTGAAACTATTGCTGAAAACATATCGGAATCAAAACCTACAACTCAACTCATTGAAAACCCAACTGATTTCCATGAAAAATTATCGAATGCTGCAATTTCAATAATTGATGCTGAAGTGGTTTACACGCCAGCTTATGTTGGGATAAAATATCCAAATGGTGATGTTCCTGCAAAAACGGGAGTTTGCACGGATGTGGTAATTCGTGCGTATCGAAAATTAGGAATTGATTTGCAAAAAGAAGTGCATGAAAACATGAAAGCAAACTTTTCTTTGTATCCGAACTTAGAAAAATGGGGTTTAAAGACTACCGATAAAAACATCGATCATAGAAGAGTACCTAATTTAGAAATTTTCTTTACTCGAAAAGGCGAAAGTTTACCCATTACTCAAAATCCAAAAGATTATAAAACGGGTGATTTAGTTACTTGGATGATTGGAGATAAATTACCGCATATTGGCATTGTAACATACATAAAATCAGAAAATGGTAACCCAATGATTGTTCACAACGTAGGAAGCGGACAAGTTTTAGAAGATTGTTTATTGAGTTGGAAAATTGTGGGGCATTATAAATATGGCAACTAGACAATTTTCAATGTGTCAATTAAATTTTGAGTAAAATTGACACATTGAGTAATTGGCATATTGACTAATTGATTAATTCTTTCACCTCATCAAAATTCAAACCTCCATAATTTCCTGAGCTCATTAATAATAAAGCGGAATTTTCTAAATTTTGGCTGAATAAAAAGTCTTTGAACTCAGCTGGGTTGGTGTAAATAATCAAATCTTCTCTTTGGAATGATTGTGCAATTTGGTCATACGTTACTTCCTCCAAACGTTTGATTTTTACGGCATCGGGTGAGTAGAAAACTACGGCAACATCGGCTGCGTCTAAAGCGCCTTGGTATTCTTTTAAGAACTCGGCATTCAAACTGCTGTAGGTATGCAATTCTAAACAAGCAATTAATTTTCTATCTGGATATTGAGCTTTCACCGCTTTTGTAGTCGCTGAAACTTTACTTGGCGAATGTGCAAAATCTTTGTAAGCTACTTTATTAGTACTTTCAGCAATTTTTTCTAAACGTTTGGATGCGCCTTTGAAACTAGCTATGGCTTCGTAAAATTCAGCTTCGTCTACGCCCATGCATTGGCAAATCCATTTTGCTCCGGCTAAATTACTTAGATTGTGTGCTCCGAAAACTTCAATTGGCATTGGACCTTCTGGTGTGTCTAATAAAGTCGTTCCGTTTTCAACTATGTAGCTTGGTGTTTGGTAGGCAATTTTTCGGATTGGATTTTCTGTTCCTTCGGCTACTGCTTTTACGGCTTCGTCTTCTTCGTTATAGATTAAAATTCCACCACGCGTGATTTGATTAGCGAAAATTCTAAATTGCTCTACATAATTATCAAACGTTGGAAACACATTAATATGATCCCAAGCAATTCCAGACAATAATGCAATATTCGGTTGGTACAAATGGAATTTTGGTCGTAAATCGATTGGAGAAGTCAAATATTCATCACCTTCTAAAACTATAAAATCGTTATCTTCGGTTAAATGTACCATCGTATCGAAACCTTCCAACTGTGCTCCCACCATATAATCCACTTCGATATTGTGATAATGCATCACGTGTAAAATCATCGAAGTAATTGTGGTTTTTCCGTGCGAACCACCAATAACTACTCGGGTTTTGTTTTTCGATTGTTCGTATAAAAATTCTGGATACGAATATATTTTTAAACCTAATTCTTGTGCTTTCAATAATTCAGGATTATCTGCTTTAGCGTGCATCCCTAAAATAATCGCTTCGATATCGGTTGTGATTTTTTCTGGAAACCAACCTTCTTCTTTTGGTAACAAACCTTTTTTCTCTAAACGTGATTTGGATGGTTCGAAAATAGCATCATCACTACCCGTTACGTGATATCCTTTGTTGTGTAAGGCTAATGCTAAATTATGCATGGCTGCTCCGCCGATTGCTATGAAATGTGTTCTCATTTTTTATGTTGAATTGTTAAACTGTTAATTTGTCAAATCGATTTAACGATTAAACATTTCTACAATTTCACTACTTGTTTTCAAATTGTTCTTTTAACTTATTCGCTTTTGCTTTGTCTTTTAGCTTGTTCAAATATAAGTCATATAATTTTTCGAAAGTGGTTTTTGAATTACCAATTTCGTGTGCTTTTCTATAATGAATTTCTGCTTTCGCATAACGACTGAAATACACATCAATATATCCTTTTGCTAAATAACCATCTACTTTTGAAAGAGCCATTAATTCATCGGCA
>JAHRWO010000215.1 GCA_019105125.1 Flavobacterium sp. | reverse complement strand
GTAGTTTTTCTTTAAGTTACGAATGATTTGTGCAATCGTTAAAAATCGATTCGTATAAGCTAATAGAATTAACGAAGTTGCTGAGAATAATAAAGCAGGAGTTTCTATTGAGAGTGTCATGAGATTTTAATTTTCGGAGATTTCTTTTATAGTTGCCAATCCTTTTGGGAATGATTCTGAAAAGAAATTAGCATATTCATCTACGATATCTAATGTTACTAAGACTTTTGAAGATGTTCCATTTGAAATTACGCTATAGTTTTCTTGTGCTCCTGTCCAAGATTTAGTGGCTTCATCAAGAGGTTGTTCTTCAAAATCTTTAATGTTACCAATATGAGTAAAAAACATTTTCTCATTTGGAATTAAAGTTGAAATTTCACTGTACATGCCATTTCCATTTGGATCTAAAAAATGAATGCGTTCGCCTTGTTTCCAAGAAGATTTGGCATACGAACCTTCGCAATAAGCGGAAGTCCATTTTTTATAATTTTCTTCTTCCCACATGGCGTTCCATACTTTATCGGCCGGAGCGTTTATTTCGATTTCGAATGTTAGTTTTTTCATTAAAAATGATTTAAATATCAAAGTTACGAATACTTTTTTAGAATTAGCACGCGGATGAAACAGATTTGCTTGCGCAAAACGCAGATGGAACTGATTTTTATAAAGTAATAATATGTAAAAAAAACCGTAATAATTAGCGTTGCGAAGCATCAATGTCATCTGTGTTCCAAAAGCATGGTGAATTTAAAGTATTTCATGAAGTTTTTTGTGGTAGAAGAGATGTTTAACAGCATGACAAACTATACGTTTAATGTGTTTAATGTAAATTGAAACGTCCGAAGCTTCAATCTGATTTTCGGATTAAAATTAACACAAAGTAAAACTATTGTGTCTATGTGTTTAAAAAGAAAGTAGCTATAATTTTTTTGTAGCTAAAGCAATAACATGTCCATCAAAATCGGAAATATAGCCAACGTAATCGCCCCAATCTCTTAAGGTAATTGGACTAATTTCTGTTGAACCAGCTTGTTTGGCTTCTTCAAAAATGGTTTCAATGTTGTCTACTTGAAGATACAACTCACATCGCGGAATTCCTATGCCAGAAGTTGGGTGTGGTAATTTTGGAGTTATAACTTTAGCAATTCCATCATTTGGCATTAACCCAATTTTTACGAAGTCATTCAGCGTGAATTCTGTCATACCCGAAACATCTAAACTAGGCTTTTGTTGTAGCAAGATTTGATAAAAGTCACGGCTTTTTTCTTGATTAGAAACGTATAGTATGAATTCGAGTTGGGTTGTCATGTTTTTTTATTTATTCAAATTTAATAAAAAAACCTACAAGGATTTTGAATCCTTGCAGGTTTAATTTAAATTATTTTTCATTTATGAGATTCTGAAACCAGTTCAGAATGACAAAATTTCGAATTATTTCAACGTCTCAAAACTTCTCTTAACAAAAGCAGTCAACTCTTCTCCTTTTAACAATCCTTGAGAAAGTTTCGCTAAATCTAAAGCTTGTTTTACTAGGTCTTTTTGTGCGTCTTCAGGACTGTTTAAAATAGTAGTGGCTAATTCTGAATTGGTATTTACCACTAAATTGTACATGTCAGGGAAGTTGCCCATGCCAAACATGCCGCCACCGCCCGTTGCACTCATTTCTTTCATTCTGCGCATAAATTCGGGTTGGGTAATGATGAATGGCGCTGCCTTGCTGTCTAAGTTTTCTAATTGCACCGTATAGTTTTCTTTTGGGACAACCGTTTCAATAGACGTTTTTAATTTCTCTTTTTCGTCATCTGATAATTTAGAGATCGTTTCTTCTTCTTTCTGAATTAATTTATCGATATGATCGGCATCTACACGAGCAAAAGTTACATTCTCATTATCCGCTTCTAATTTCTGAATTAAATGCGATACAATTGGTGAATCTAACAATAACACTTGATATCCTTTTTCTTTTGCAATATCTATGTAACTGTGTTGCGCATCTTTGTTGGAAGCGTAAAGCACCACTAATTTTCCATTTTTGTCGGTTTGGTTGTCTTTTAGTGCTTCTTTTAATTCCGCTAACGTGTAATATTTGTCTTCTGTCGTTGGATATAAAACGAAATCGCCTGCTTTTTCATAGAATTTTGGTTCCGAAAGCATTCCGTAGTCCAATACCACTTTGATGTCGTTCCATTTTTGTTGGAAGTCTTCACGGTTTTCATTGAATAACGATTTTAATTTATCCGCTACTTTTCTAGTGATGTAATTTGAAATTTTCTTCACATTTCCATCCGCTTGTAAGTACGAACGCGATACGTTCAATGGAATATCTGGCGAATCCACAACACCTTTTAACATCATCAAGAATTCAGGCACAATTCCTTCTACGTTATCCGTTACGAAAACCTGATTTTGGTACAACTGGATTTTGTCTTTCTGAATTTGTAAGTCAGATGATAATTTAGGGAAATATAAAATTCCAGTTAAATTGAATGGATAATCTACATTTAAGTGAATGTTGAATAACGGTTCGTCAAATTGCATAGGATACAATTCGCGATAGAAATTTTTATAATCTTCCTCCGATAAATCACTTGGTTGTTTGGTCCAAGCCGGATTTGGATTGTTGATTATGTTATCTACGTCAACGTATTCTGTTTTGTAATCTTCTGGAGCATCTTCTGGTTTTGGTAATGCCTCTTTTTTCGTTCCAAATTTAATTGGAATTGGCATGAACTTGTTGTATTTGGTCAACAATTCACGGATTTTGAACTCTTCTAAAAACTCTAGTGAATCTTCAGCGATATGTAAGATGATTTCGGTTCCTCTTTCCGTTTTATCGTGCGGTACTAATGTAAATTCTGGACTACCATCGCACGTCCAATGAGCGGCTGGTTCGTCTTTGAATGATTTGGTGATGATTTCCACTTTTGATGCTACCATGAACGCCGAGTAAAATCCTAAACCAAAGTGTCCGATTACACCTGAATCTTTGGCGGAATCTTTGTATTTTTCTAAGAATTCTTCTGCGCCTGAGAATGCGATTTGGTTGATGTATTTTTCCACTTCATCGGCAGTCATTCCTAAACCTTGGTCGATGATGTGTAGTTTTTTACCTTCTTTATCGATTTTTACTTCGATAATAGGATTGCCATATTCTACTTTAGCTTCGCCAATACTAGTTAAATGTTTTAATTTTAAAGTAGCGTCTGTCGCATTCGATACTAATTCACGAAGAAAAATTTCGTGGTCGCTGTACAAAAACTTTTTGATTAAGGGAAAGATGTTTTCTACTGAAACATTAATTTTTCCTGATGCCATATTTAAAATTTTAAGTTAAACAAATTTTTGTTTTTGGATATTCAAATTCGATACCAAATCATAAAATATGACAAATTGACGTAGTAATTTCAGTATGCTTTTTTAGACGATATTGTTTTAATTCCAAAATAAATGGTGTAAATTTGTAAGAATGAAAAAAAAACAGAAAAATGAAAAAAAGTGCACTATTCTTACTGTTAGCTATCGTCTTTTTTGGCTGTAAACCAAAAGAAACGGTTACTAATACAAAATTGGATAATAAGACCGAAGCAGCTATCAAAGGAAACTGGAGAATAGCGTCGGTTAACTTTCCAGGTTCAGAATATTTTAAGGTTACTTCCTTTAACATTGCGGATGCAAAGTGTTTTGAAGGAAGTCAGTGGAGTTTTATTTCTAACAATAATAAAGGGAATATGCTTTTAGATAAAGTTAATTGTCCGTCTTACAGCAGTAATATTACTTGGTACATTAACAAAGACGGATTTATGGTAATCAAATTTTTAACGGAAGGGGTAAAGGCTAAGCATACTGATTCTGGTTATATTTTAAGAGTTGCCAATGTAAATGCTTCCTCATTTCAGTTAATTGATAAAGTAAATGTTGGTGGGCAATTTGTAGATATCGTATATAATTTTGAAAAAAAATAAGAACATATGAAAAAGATAGCCATTTATTTAGTAGCAGGAACATTAGTAGGCAATGTCATTTTATCAGGATGTAGTGCGGTCAAGAATGCTAATAACACTCAGAAAGGAGCTGTTATAGGTGCTGTAGGTGGAGGTGTTTTAGGCGCGGTTATTGGTAATAATGTTGGTAAAGGAGGAAACGGCGCTTTAGGTGCTGTATTAGGAACTGTTATTGGCGGTACCGTTGGTGGTATTATTGGAAATAATATGGACAAACAAGCTCGTGAAATTGAAACTGCTTTACCAGGAGCACAAGTAGAAAGAGTGGGAGAAGGTATTCGTCTTGTTTTAGGTGAAAACTCTGTAAACTTTGATTTTAATAAAGCTACTTTAACAACTAAAGCAAAACAAAATTTAGATAAGTTGGTCCCTGTATTTAAAGAATATGCCGATACTAATATTAAAATTTATGGTTTTACCGATAGTAAAGGATCTGATGATTACAATTTGAATTTATCCAGTCAGAGAGCAACAGCTGTTAAAAATTATTTAGCGACTAAAGGTTTAGTTTCTAGTAGATTTACTGTAGTAGGCATGGGAGAAGCAGAGCCCATAGCAACAAATGATACTGAAGCAGGTAGAGGTTTAAATCGTCGAGTTGAGTTTGCTATTGTAGCTAATGATAAGATGATTGAAGATGCAAAAAAAGAAGCCGGAAAATAGTGTTAATTCATTTAAAAATTAATAGAGCTGCTCTTAGGAGTGGCTTTTTTATTTGTAATTTTGAAAAAAAAAGAAATGCTGACCGTTAGAGATATTTCCTTTTCCTATAATGATACTCCCAATTTAAATTCGATTTCGTTTAGTTTAACTAAAGGAAAAAACTTGGCTTTAATTGGTGAAAGTGGGTGTGGAAAAAGCACTTTGTTAAAGTTAATTTATGGCTTATACGACTTAGATGAAGGTCAAATTTTTTGGAATGATATTGAAGTATTAGGACCCAAATTTCATTTGATTCCGGGAATGCCATTTATGAAATATTTAGCACAGGATTTTGATTTGATGCCTTTTATCACAGTGGCAGAGAACGTGGGAAAATATCTTTCTAATTTCTATCCCGAAGAAAAAAAAGCTAGAATTGCGGAGTTGTTAGAAATCGTAGAAATGACCGAATATGCCAATGTAAAGGCTAAATTTTTGAGTGGTGGTCAAATGCAACGAGTAGCTTTGGCTAGAGTTTTAGCTTTAGAACCTGAAGTTTTATTGTTGGATGAACCTTTTAGTCACATTGATAATTTCAGAAAGAATAGTTTGAGAAGAAAGCTGTTTGGCTATTTAAAAGAAAAAGGAATCACTTGTATTGTTGCCACTCACGATAGCACAGATTTTTTGGCTTTTGCCGATGAGGTAGCGATTATTAAAGATGGAGAAATCATAGAAAGTGGAATTCCAAAATTCATTTACGATAATCCAAGAGACAAATATGTAGCTTCATTATTTGGAGATGTTAATGAGGTTGAAATCAACGGAGAACTAAAATTTGTTTATCCTCACCAATTAAAAGTGACATTACATTCCGATTTAAAAGTGCAGATTGTCAATTCTTATTTTAGAGGAAGTCATTATTTAATGGAAGCGAAATATGGTAATCGAATTTTATTTTTTGAAAATGATACGATTTTGGAGAAAGGGGAAGTGGTTTGTTTGAAAAGGATGTAAAAAAAAGACCTTCAAACAATTGCTCAAAGGTCTATTTTCTATGTTCAATTCTCTAATTTTTTAAATATTTTTCTAAGAATTGGTCTTGTTCCCATAACAAATGTAAAATGTTTTCTTTGACAACATAACCGTGACTTTCTTTTGGTAAAATCACTAATCTTGCTGGGCCACCTAATCCTTTCAATGCTTGGAAATAACGCTCCGATTGTAGTGTGAAAGTTCCAGGATTGTTATCCGCTTCACCATGAACTAATAATAAAGGCGTTTTCATTTTCTCTGCATTCATAAATGGTGACATAGTGTTGTACACTTCCGGAACATCCCAATAATTACGTTGCTCGCTTTGGAATCCGAAAGGCGTTAACGTTCTGTTGTAAGCACCACTTCTTGCAATTCCACATGCAAATAAATTAGAATGTGTTAACAAGTTAGCTGTCATGAAGGCACCATAAGAGTGACCTCCAATGGCTACTTTTTTACGATTGATGTAACCCAATTTATCCACTGCGTCAATTGCTGCTTCTGCATTCGCAATTAATTGAGGAACAAATGTGTCGTTTGGCTCCGTAGTTCCTTCTCCAATGATTGGGAAAGCGGCATCGTCTAAAACGGCATAACCTTTGGTTACCCAATAAATGAATGAACCATAGCTTGGGAATGTAAA
>JAHRWO010000134.1 GCA_019105125.1 Flavobacterium sp. | reverse complement strand
CAAACAATATGGAGCTGATAAAATTATTTTAGGAGCGGATGCTATGAATGAAAAAGTAGCGATTTCAGGTTGGTTAGAAGAATCAAAAGAAGAAGTGATTCCGTTTATTCAAAATTATCAGAAAGAAGGAATACAATACGTGATTTGTACCGATATATCAAAAGACGGCATGTTAGAAGGTCCAAGTTTTGAATTATATCAAAGAATTTTGGAACAAACCAAAGATGTAAAACTCATCGCTTCAGGAGGAATTTCTTCATTCGATGAATTACCCAAGTTAGCCGAATTAGGTTGCGAAGGAACCATCATTGGAAAAGCGATTTATGAAGGTAGAATTACTTTAAAACAATTAGAAAACTATATTATTAATAAGTAAAAAGTAAAAAGTAAAAAGTTCTTTAAGCTAATCACTATTTACTAATCACTTATCACTAAATTATGCTTACAAAAAGAATCATTCCCTGCTTAGACATCAAAAACGGTCGAACCGTAAAAGGGGTCAACTTTGTGGATTTAAAAGATGCCGGAGATCCTGTAGAATTGGCAAAAAAATATGCTGAAACCGGTGCTGACGAACTTGTTTTTCTAGATATTTCTGCCACAGAAGAACGTCGTGCAACTTTAATCGACTTGGTTAGAAAAGTGGCAGCTGCAATTAATATTCCGTTTACCGTTGGTGGTGGTATTTCTTCCGTTGCTGATGTAGATGTTTTACTTCGCAATGGCGCGGATAAAATTTCCATAAATTCTTCAGCCGTTAAAAATCCTGATTTGATAAACGAAATTGCATCAAAATATGGAAGTCAGTGTGTTGTTGTAGCTATCGATGCCAAACAAATTGATGGCGATTGGATAGTTCATTTGGTTGGCGGAAAAGTGCCAACTGAATTGAATTTATTCGATTGGGCAAAAGAAGTCGAGCAACGTGGTGCAGGAGAAATTCTATTCACATCCATGAACAATGACGGTACCAAAAACGGATTCGCCAATGAAGCCTTAGCCAAATTGTCTGAAATCGTAAACATTCCTATCATCGCTTCTGGAGGTGCGGGAACTATGGAACATTTTGCAGAAACCTTTATCAATGGAAAAGCGGATGCCGCTTTAGCTGCTAGTGTTTTTCACTATCAAGAAATCGAAATTCCAGTGTTGAAACAGTTTTTAAAAAATCAAAATATCGCAGTAAGATTATAATAAGAATAAAGATCAAACCACATAGAAACATAGAAAATCGTTTTGAGAGTTAATTATAGTATTGTATTTAGACATAGCTATGAAACCTCTGAAAAGTGTAACGACTAACAATTTTAAATATAAACCTATGTTTCTATGTGGTCAAAAAATAACTAAATATGAAAGTAAATTTTAATAAAACCCCAGACAACCTAATCCCAGCCATTATTCAAGACAACGAAACGAAAAATGTTTTAATGTTGGGCTACATGAACCAAGAAGCTATAGACCTAACATTAGCAACAAAAAAAGTAACTTTCTTCAGTCGTACTAAAAACCGATTGTGGACAAAAGGCGAGGAAAGTGGCAACTTCTTAGAACTAATTTCTATTAAAGAAGATTGCGATAACGACACCCTTTTAGTAAAAGTAAAACCTGTTGGTCCAACTTGCCACACAGGTTTAGATACGTGTTGGCAAGAAACTAATAATCAAGAATTTGGGTTTTTATCAAAATTAGAAAATACAATTGCAAAACGCAAAGAAAATACCGATGCGAAAAAGAGTTATGTAGCTTCATTATTCGCTAAAGGGATTAATAAAATAGCACAGAAAGTAGGAGAAGAAGCCGTTGAAGTAGTCATTGAAACTAAAGACAACAATGACGATTTGTTCTTATCTGAAAGTGCCGATTTATTGTTTCACTATTTGATTTTATTGCAAGCGAAAGGTTTTCAATTACAAGATGTAGTAGAGGTTTTGAAAAGAAGAGAGAAATAAGTTTCTAAATTATACTTCTGATTAATCTTTCTAAAATCAATAAAAAAAGTATTTTTGTTGTATTAAATACAGAATATGAAAAAAGTTATTTTAATTACGGGAGGTTCTTCGGGAATAGGAAAATCAATTGGTACTTTTCTTCATGAAAAAGGCAATATTGTTTATGGAACGAGTCGAAATCCCGAAAATATTTCAAATTCTGTTTTTGAACTATTACAGCTTGATGTTCGTGATGTTGAAAGTATAAAAAAATGCGTAAACCAAGTAATACAGAAATCAGGAAGAATTGATGTTCTCATTAACAATGCAGGTGTTGGTATTACTGGACCATTAGAAGAAATTCCTACGGAAGAAATCATGAATAATTTCCAAACAAATTTATTTGGACCTATTGAAGTTATGAAAGCTGTTTTACCTCAAATGCGCCAACAAAAATCGGGATTAATTATTAATGTTACTTCGATTGCTGGTTATATGGGATTACCATTTCGTGGTGTTTATTCTGCATCTAAAGGGGCTTTGGAGTTGATAACAGAGTCACTTCGTATGGAAGTTAAGCAATTTGGAATACAAATTACTAATGTTGCGCCCGGTGATTTTGCCACTGATATAGCATCTCGGCGTTTTCATGCTCCTTTAATTCAAGGTTCAGCTTATGAAAAATCTTATGGTAAAACTTTAGAGGAAATAAATTCTCATGTAGATTCTGGAAGTAATCCTATTGAAATGGCGGAAGCTATTCACAAGATTATGCAAACATCAGAACCTAAAATTCATTATAAAGTAGGAGCTTTTATGCAAAAGTTTTCCATTTTTCTGAAGTTTATTTTACCAGATTTGATGTTCGAAAAAATGCTGATGAAGCACTATAAATTGTAATTTTATCGATGATGATAAGGTTCGTTTTTAAGTATCGTAAATCCTCTGTAAATCTGCTCAATAACAAATAGGCGTACCATTTGGTGCGAAAATGTCATTTCAGATAAAGAAACTTTACCTTGGGCTTTTTGATAAACAGTTTCACTGAATCCGTAAGGGCCACCAATCACAAAAACCAAAGATTTTATACCGGAATTCATTTTCTTTTGTAAAAAATCTGAAAACCCTTCACTGCTAAATGTTTTACCGTTTTCGTCAAGTAAAATTAGATGATCGGTTGGGCCAATTTTTGATAGAATTAAGTCTCCTTCTTTTTCTTTTTGTTGGCTTTCGGATAAGTTTTTTACATTTTTGATGTCAGGAATAATTTCTAAATCAAATTTTACATAAAACGATAATCGTTTAGTATAATCTTCAATCAAAGTTTGAAGCGCTTTATTATCAGTTTTTCCTATGGCTAAAAGGCGAATATTCATAGATTAAAAGTTAAAAGAAAAAATCACTCGCAATGGAGTGATTTAAGATTATTTAATTTCCTCTTTTTGTTTTTGATTAAAATCAACTTCACATGCAAAAGAGAATAATTTTTCGTTTTTGATAATTTCAGCGGTTCCTTCAGGTAGCATTTTTTCCCAATCTTTATCTCCGTTACAAATCATTTTTAGAACTTTTCTTGAGAAAATATCTAAATTCTTTTCGTCAAAATCTTTGATATCGATTACTTTTCCATTGAATTTAAAGAATTTATATAATTCTTTCATTCTAGGATGTACTTTTAGATTTTCGGATGTGATGATGTTTCCAATTTCGTCTTTCATTGGATATAAATATACTTTCAAATCACGATAGAATAATTTACCGAAAGCTTCTAAAATTCCACCCGATAAATGGCGATAGTATTTCTCATCGAAAATTTCAATTAAGTTACTAACTCCCATAGCTAATCCCATTCTGGCTTTGGAATAGTTAGAAAAATACTCAACTACTTTAAAATATTCTTGAAAGTTCGAAATCATAACAGTTTGTCCAAGCTTACATAGCAATTCAGCTCTATCTAAGAAATCACGTTCATCGATTTCACCTTCTGCTTTTAAATTAGAAAGCGTTATTTCAAAAATAACAAATGTATTTTCTTTATCTACCTTATTTTCTTGTATAAACATTTCGTAAGAACGTTCATACATGTCCATATTTACTTTTGTAACAGGTCTAAAACTTCCTCTTAAGGCTAAAATATTCTTTTTATAAAGTACAGCTGCTGGTAAAATGTTTTTTCCATCTGGACCAAACATTACGGCATCTGTCATACCATTTTTTACTAATTGTAAACTCATTAATCGATTGTCAACATCAGCAAAACGTGGACCAGAAAAATTAATGGTATCTATTTCCAATTGGTCTTTGTCTAAATGGTCATACAGATAACGAAGTAATTTTTTAGGATCGTTATACTTGTAGAAAGCGCCATAAATCAAATTCACACCCAAGATACCGAGGGTCTCTTGTTGTAATTTGGCGTCATTTTCTTTAAATCTTATATGAAGAATGATTTCATTGTAAGCTTCATCAGGTTCAACTTGGTAAACAATACCTACCCATCCGTGTCCTTTGTATTGCTTTGCAAAATCGATAGTAGCTACAGTATTAGCATAGCTGAAGAATAATTTATTAGGATGTTTGTCTCTACTTAATCGTTTTTCAACTAAATTGATTTCGTGAGTTAACATTTTGCGTAGGCGACTCTCGGTAACATATCGACCATCTTCTTCTACACCATAAATAGCATCACTAAAGTCTTTATCATAAGCCGACATCGCTTTAGCGATAGTACCTGAAGAAGCACCAGCTCTGAAGAAATTACGAACGGTTTCTTGACCAGCACCAATTTCGGCAAATGTACCGTAAATGTTCTCGTTAAGATTAATTCTTAAGGCTTTGTCTTTTATGGAAGGAATTTGCTCTATTGCTTTATCTCCACGAACAATTATGTCTGTTACTATACTTTTCATTAATTCTATTTGAGGCTTAAATTTCCTAATAAATCTTCAATTGCAAAGTTAATGATTTTATAAAAAACTACCATAATTATTGTTATTTTTGTGCAAAAGGATAAAACAGTGAAAATTTACTTTTTAGGTACCGGTACATCGCAGGGAATTCCAGTAATTGGTAGTCAACATTCCGTTTGTTTTAGTTCAGATTTTAAAGATAATCGTTTACGCGTTTCAGTTTGGATAGAAACCGAAAAAGCCTCTATTGTTATTGATTGTGGACCAGATTTTAGACAGCAAATGTTAACTTCAAAGTGTCCAAAAATTGACGCTTTACTTTTTACTCATGAACATGCCGACCACACTGCAGGTTTAGATGATATTCGACCGTTCTTTTTTAAACAAGGTCCGATAGCAGTTTATGCCCATCAGCGCGTTCTTAAAAATCTAGCCAAACGTTTTGATTATATTTTTGAAAACGAAAATAAATATCCTGGCGCGCCTTCAGTAATTGAAAACGAAGTGAAATTAGACCAACCTTTTTCAGTTAATGAGGAGTTGATAATTCCAATTGATGCTTTACATGGATCGTTACAAGTATTTGGATATCGAATTCAAGATGTAGTCTATCTAACTGATGTAAAAACCATAGAAACCTCTGAAATTGAAAAAATAAAAGACTGCAAAATTTTGATTATTAATTGTTTAAGGGAAGAACCTCACAATACACATTTTAATTTAGAAGAAGTTTTACATTTTATATCTTTGGTACGTCCAAAAACAACATACTTAACACACATTAGTCACTTGTTTGGATTTCACCAAGAAATTCAAAAAAAGCTACCAGCAAATGTATTCGTTGCTTATGACAATTTAGAAATTAATATTTAAATCTTATGAAAAACTTAATTTTATATGCGCTTATCTTTTCCTTATTGTTCAATGTGTTTCAATATGTAAATTCTACAAAAATATTGGACGCTAAAGACAAAGAAGTCAATAAAATAAAAGAACATCTAAAAACATCTCGAGATTCTGTTGCTAGTTTAAATCAAGCCAATTATTTTGCATTAGAATCAGATGAAGATGCTCAAGAATATTTCTATTCTAACAACTTAGATTATCAAAAAATAGCTGTAAAAGTTAAAGATGATTTATTGTCTTTAAACACCAATAAAAATGGAAATCCTTTAGTGCCATACGAACCAATAGACGGTATTCCTTTCCTAATTAATACCTCAAAAATATTGAATCACAGATGGATTATTGCTGAATTTTCAGGTGGTGATTTATGGGGACAAGTACTAATTAAATACTTTGTAAAAGAGGGTAAATCAACCGAATTTGAAACAGTGGAAACGATTTTATACGAAAAACAACAAAAGACCAATTAATACCACATTGAAATGTCAGCTACTATTACAAAAACTCAGTTAGAATCGTACTTTGATACGTTTAGAAAAGACATAATTGGAATTGATCAAAAATTTCAATCGCCCTTTGGTGAAAAGAAAATCATTTACACGGATTGGACAGCTAGTGGTAGATTGTATCGACCTATTGAAGAAAAGTTGATGAATAAATTTGGTCCTTTTGTTGCCAATACACATACCGAAACTTCTGTAACGGGAACTGCTATGACTATGGCTTATCATGAAGCGCGTCATATCATTAAAAAGCATGTAAATGCAAATGATAATGATATCTTAATTACTGATGGCACGGGAATGACTGGAGTTGTGAATAAATTTCAACGTATTTTAGGACTTCGTATTCCCGAAAATTTAAAAGAATTTACTACTATTCCTGAAGCCATAAAACCAGTAGTTTTTATCTCTCACATGGAACACCATTCGAATCAAACCTCTTGGTTAGAAACGATTGCGGATGTTGTCATCATCCCTGCCGATGAAAATGGTTTGTTTAGTATCGAAAATCTAAAAATTTTATTAGAAAAATATAAAGAAAGAAGTTTTAAAATTGCTTCAATTACTTCTTGTTCTAATGTAACAGGAATTAAAACCCCCTATCATGAAGTGGCAAAACTAATGCATCAAAATAACGGTGTTTGTTTTGCAGATTTTGCATGTTCAGGACCGTATGTAGAAATTAATATGCATCCTGAAGATCCTGAAAGTTATTTGGATGCGATTTTCTTTTCACCACATAAGTTTTTAGGTGGTCCTGGAACTTCGGGAGTTTTAATTTTCAATCAAAACTTATACAAAAACAACGTGCCTGATTGTCCCGGTGGAGGAACGGTGAGTTGGACTAATCCTTGGGGCGAACACAAATATATTGACAACATAGAAGATAGGGAAGATGGTGGAACTCCTGGTTTTTTACAAGTGATGAAAACCGCATTAGCCATTCAGTTGAAAGAAAAAATGGGTGTTCAGAACATTTTAGACCGTGAACACGAACTGATAGATTATATCTTTAATGCTCTAGGAAACGTATCTAATCTTCATATTCTGGCTAATCAACATCAAGATAGACTGGGTGTTATTTCGTTTTATATTGATGACTTACATTATAATTTGGGGGTAAAACTCTTGAATGATAAATTTGGAATTCAAACCCGGGGGGGATGTAGTTGTGCGGGAACTTACGGACATTATTTGTTGCATGTAGATCAAGAAACGTCGCATGATTTGGTCTGTAAAATTAGCTCGGGAGATTTGATTCAAAAACCAGGTTGGATACGTATGTCGATTCATCCTACCACAACAACGGAAGAAATAGCTTTTGTTTGCGAAAAAATTAAAGATTTAGCAGTTCATCATAAAGATTGGTCAGTTGATTATGAATATAATCCTCAAACAAACGAATTTGTTCATAAAGAAGCTAACAATCAAATTAAAGAGATGGTCCATAATTGGTTTAAATTATAAAAAAATAAAGCTCAGTTTCTACTGAGCTTTTTCTTTAATGTGTTTCCAACGCTTGTGTGTCCATAAGTAAAATTCTGGAGCTTCATAAATTTGTTCTTCCACTAATTTCATGAATGTATCTGTAATTTCGTAATTAGGTACTGATTTGACATCTTCTGATAAAATTTCAAAACTAGCTTCATAGTAACCACGTTTTACTTTTTTAACTTTCAAGAAAATTACATTCATATCAAATCTTTTAGCTAACATTTCGGCACCGGTATGAACAGGCACTACATGTCCCATAAAAGAAGTCCAATGATAAGCAGCATTTGCCCTTGGAGATTGATCACTTGCAAATCCATACAAACTTAAAATGTTTTTTCTAAAGTTATTTTCAATGTAAGGAATTGTTTCTTTGGTAGTAACCAATTGCGCTTTAAATTTAGATCGTATGCGTTTCACCAATTTATCAAAATATGGATTGGCTAACCTTTTATAAATACCAACTCCTTTAAAATTCGTATAATAATTCATGGATATAACCCATTCATAACTTGCATAATGAGCACACATTAAGGCAATACTTTTATTCTTTTTTTCTAGTTCATAATATGTATCCATGTTAGTGAATGAAAAGCGCTTTTCCATTTCTTTTTGCGAAATGCTCATGGTTTTTATCATTTCTAAAAACATATCACACATGTGACTGTAGAATTTTTTTTCAATTTGCAACTGCTCTTGTTGTGATAATTGTGGAAGGGCAAGTTGAATATTAGAACGGACTACTTTTTTTCTATATCCGATTATGTTATAAACTAAAAAACATACTGCATCAGAAAACAGATAAAATATTGGAAATGGTAATATAGAAATTATCCAAAGTATTGGGTAAATAACAAGATATATTAATAATTGCATTACATCAAATTTTTGCAAATATACTTCTTTCGTTCCAAGAAAATTTGACAAACTATTCTTAAATTTACAAAAAAAACACATGAACATTGTTTTGCTGGTTATTTTAGTAGCCAACGGTTTAATAAGCTATAAAGCTTTTAATGATTCTCATTTTTTTAGAAAATACGAATTTCATATTGGAAGTATTCGTTCAGGTGAACAATATCGCATGTTTTCTTCTGGATTTTTGCATGTAGATATAACACACTTGTTTTTTAACATGTTCACACTGTATGTTTTTGCTCCTTATGTTATTGAAGCAGTGGGTTCTTTGTACTTTGCCTATTTGTATTTTGGAAGTCTAGTTGCTGGAAATTTACTAACCTTATTATTTCATAAAGAAGATTATTATTACAGAGCGGTTGGAGCCTCTGGAGCAGTGACAGGAATTATTTACAGCGCAATTTTACTAGAACCCAATTTATATATGTATGGATTTATTCCAGGTTATATCTTTGGTTTTGCCTATTTATTGTTCTCCATTTACGGAATGAAATCAAAAAACGATAATATTGGACATGTAGCACATTTTGGTGGAGCTATTGGTGGTTTTGGAATTACATTGGCAAAATTTCCATACTTTATTACACAGGAACCCTTTACTGTATTAGTTTTATTAGTTCCAATTGTGATTTTATTTGTTATGGCTAAAATGAAGAAAATTTAGTGACTAGACTATTTGGCACAAATCTTGAACTCTATGAATTATTAAATCATAAAAACATGAAAAAAATCGTAATGGTGTTGTTATTCGCTACAGTTTTAGTGAACGCACAAGAAGTAAAAACTGTCTCACAAATTAGCGTTTCGGGTGAAGGAAAAATCAAAGTAATTCCTGATGAAGCCATAATAAGAGTTGCCGTTGAAAATTCGGGGAAAGATGCTTCAGATGTTAAAAAGAAAAATGATGAGATAGTAGACAGCGTGTTGAAAGTTATCAAACAAAATGGACTAGAAGCTGCTGATTATCAAACCCAAAGCGTTAATTTGTATAAAAATTATGATTACAATTCGAAAAAACACAACTATGTGGCTAATCAAACGATTTCCATACATTTAAAAGATTTATCTAAATATGATAAATTGATGATGGATTTAGTGGATAGTGGCATTAATTCAATACAAGGAGTGGAATTTAAATCGTCTAAGCTTAAAGAATACGAAACTCAAGCGCGAAAAAAAGCAATGCAAGATGCCAAGCAAAAAGCTAATGATTATGTTTCGGTATTAGTTAATCAAAAAATTGGTAGAGCGTTGATGATTTCTGATAATTCCTATACCAATTATCCTCGTCCTGTATTTTCTGAATTTAAGACTATGGCCTTATCTGATGCAGGATTATCAAAAGAAACTCTAGCAATTGGTGAAATTGAAATTATTGCAAATGTGAGCGTAACCTTTAATCTTGAATAAATTTACAGCTAATATGATACCAGAATCGGCCCTAGAATTTTTAAACAAACTCAAAGCTAATAATAATCGTGAGTGGTTTGCCGAACATAAAAAAGAGTTTGAAAACGAAAAAAAAGCGATGAACACTTTTTTTAATTCAATAGGAGAACACTTAGGAAAAGTTGATAGTATTGAACGTATTCAAATTTTTAGAATCTATCGCGATGTTCGTTTTTCAAAGGATAAATCTCCTTATAAAAATCATTTTAGTGTTGGGTTTACTAGGACAAAACCTTTGTTAAGAGGAGGCTACTATCTTCACATAGAACGTGGAGGAAGTTTTGTAGGCGGAGGATTTTGGGAACCTAATGCGGCTGATTTACATCGTATTAGAAAGGAATTTGAAATGGATGATGAAGAAGTGAGAGCAATTATTGCCGAAGATAATTTTCAAAAATACTTTGGAGAATTAAAAGGCGAGGAGTTAAAGACAGCCCCGAAAGGTTTCGATAAAACGCATCCTGCTATTGATTTAATTCGTAAAAAACAATATTTACTAACACGATACTTTTCAGATGAAGAAGTATTGTCTCCTAATTTTAAAGAGGAAGTAATCGCTACCTTTCAAGCTATGCGCCCTTTTTTCGACTATATTAGTGATGTCTTGAGCACCGATTTGAATGGAGAATCGCTGTATGATTAATTCATTATAGTGGCAATGTTATTGATGTTACTAAAACATTGCCACTTTATATGATTTGAATTTGACTTTTAAGACGCTCCGTCAGTAAATTCATCATTCGCTTATTTAAATTTGAGGAATTTTGAATGTAATCTTTTAATTCAGATAGCGTGAACATTCCAATAACCATCCCTTTCAGTAAGTTTCGAAACTTAATATCGCGTTGAATAGCATTATCAATATACTGCATTTTTTTTTCAGGCGATAATGTAAAAAAAACACCTTTCTGTTTAGTAGCGTAATTTCTAAAAACATCAATGAATAATTCGTTTTGAAATTTCAAAATGGGTCTGAGTGTCAGATTTTGAAACTTTTCTTCAGAACTTGAGTGTTCTGTGATTATTCCAATACTAGCACCTCTAATTTCAAGAAGTGATTCCTCTTTTGATTTCATTGTATAAAATTTGCTACTTAAAATTAAAAAAATTAACCTTCATTTTATTGAAGGTTAGTATAAGTTATTAAAAATCAATTGTTAATATTTTTTGAACTCATAGCTTCAAAAACTTCCAAATCAAAATAGGGGAGTGAAGCTATAATATGATCAAAAATATCTGCCATAATGTGTTCGTAATTAATCCATGTTTTGTCTTTTGAAAAGCAATAGATTTCTAAAGGAATACCGTTTTCAGTAGGTTGCAGATGTCTGATCATCAAAGGCATATCTTTATTGATACCAGGATGCGATAGAATATATTGATTAATATACTTTCTGAATAACCCTAGATTCGTAAGATTTCTACCGTTCACAATAACACTTTTGTCCACTCCATTATGAAGATTAAATTTATCGATATCAGACTGACGATGTTCGATGTAGGAGGTAAGATGTTGAATTTTTTTAAATTTTTCTAATTCTTCATTTTCAATAAATCGTACCGAATTTGCTTTAATAAGAATATATCTTTTAATACGTCTTCCATCAGAATCAATCATTCCACGCCAATTCTTAAAGCTATCTGATATCAAGCTATAGGTGGGAATAGTTGTGGTTGTATTATCAAAATTTCTAACTTTAACTGTAGATAGATTAATTTCGATAATCGTTCCATCGGCACCAAATTTTTCCATTGTAATCCAATCTCCAATGCGAACCATATCATTAACGGATACAGAAATACTTGCTACAAAACCTAATATAGTATCTCTAAAAATTAAGATGATAACTGCTGAAATCGATCCAAAAGTAGTTAATAAAGTAGTTTTACTTACGTCAAATAAAATTAAGATAAAAGAAACAATACCAAAAAGCCATAAAAACAGCATGATGACTTGGATATAGCTGTCTATTGGTTTATCGCTGAATCTTGGTTTTTGTTTTAAATAATCTCGTAGTGAATTAAAAACGCTTCGGGTAATCCAAAGAGACAATATAATGATATAGATTTTAATTCCTTTCTCAAAAAGATATTCCCAATAATTAAAGTTTTCTAAAACAATAGGAACGGTTTTATATATAAAAAGAAGTGGAACTAAATGTGCCAGATATTTTGCAGTTTTATTGGCTACCAAAAAATCATCAAATGAAGATTGTGTTTTAGTAGCAACAATAGCTAGAAAAATGATAAAAAGTTTCTTAAAGAGATAATCAAGAATGTAGGTGATTACAACAATAATAACAAGATTTATAGCCAAATTTAAATAGGAGGCTAGTGCATCGCTAAAATCGAAACTTTTAAAAATATCATATGCCCAGTTAAAGATTATCATTTCGAATTTCTAAGGTATTTTTTCTCAACATAAAAGGTTCCAAATGGAAAAATTGATGCCAAACATACAATAGCAAATGTTCTTGGATTCCATTTTTGTTCATTTTTAATTAAAATTGCAAATGCAATATACAATATAAAAAGAATTCCATGAGCCATCCCAATGTTTTTTACATAAATAGGATCACCAGCTATGTATTTCATTGGCATAGCAAAAAAGAATAAAGCTAGTGTTGAAAGTCCTTCTAATAAGGCTATAGAACGAAAAGATTTTAACATTATGTGGTAGTAAATTAGAATTTTGCTTATATATCAAAACAAAATTAATTAATATTGATTGGTTATTCGTTAATAAAAACAAAAAATCGGTAAAGGATGGATTTACCGATTTTATATTATGTAAAATAGAAAAAAATTAAAATGCTAAAAAAGCTTTGTTGTATTCTTTTAAATCTAACATATTATTCTTCTTATCTAAATCAGTTAACAGAGAAAGGAAGTAATTTAAACTTTCAATATTATTTTCTTCTGAATTATTAGCTTGGTTTTCAACATCTTTAACATCTACAGGTTCGTCATCAGGAATTCCAATGTAAAAACCATTATTGTTTTCTAAATGTTCATAAGCTAAACGCAAAGCTTTTGTAAGAACAGGATTATTTAATTCTAAAGAAATTTCTCTAAGTTTTTTTAGATCGGTTACGATTTCTGGAACTTCAAAATTATCTTTAAATAATTCTTTCTGAATTTTTTCAATTAGTTTAAGGGCTTGTCTGTTTTCCATGATACTTCTTATAAAGGTTTGCAAACTTAAACTTTCTTATAATTTTACACAAACGTTTTGTGTAGTATTTATAATATTATATTAGAAATATAATATACATTATGTAAAATAGAAAATATTGCTATTTCTTTCTGTAACTCTACTAATCTTCGTATATTCGTTATCATAATTAAAACATAGATGAAAAACCCTATTGCTGAACGTATTACCGATTTTTTGAAACATTATCCTCCTTTTTCAAGTTTGGAATATCTTAAACTTTTAGAAATTTCAAAATCCTGTCAGGTACTATATTTAGAAAAAAATCAAACTTTATTTAAAATTAACGATTCTACACATACTTTTTTTTATGTGGTAGCGTCTGGCGCAATTGGACTATCTGTAACTTCTGATACTGATGATGTTTTGATTGATAAATGTGACGAAGGTGATATTTTAGGATTACGCCCTTTCTTTGCAAAAAACAACTATTTAATGACGGCTAAAGCTCGCGAAGAAAGTATTGTTTATGCCATTCCCATAGAAACATTTAAACCTTATGTTGTGGCAAATCCTGAAGTTTTGAGTTTTCTTCTTGAAAGTTTTGCTTCTAATACAAGAAATCCATACGATAAAAATAACAAAGGAAAGTTGGTTTCTGAAAATGTGATTTATAACGATCAAAATGCAGAAATTCAATATTACCAACCCATAAAATACACTCAAAATCCGATTACTGCTTCCCCTACAGATATTGTAAAATTTGTTGCTCAAACAATGGCAAGTAGTAAAATTGGTAGTATGATTATTCACGAAAATCGCAAACCTATTGGAATAGTTACAGATAAGGACTTGCGTTCAAAAATAGCAACCGGACTTTATTCAATAGACGTAACCATCGATAAAATCATGTCTTCTCCTGTAATTACGGTTGCTGACAATCTTTCTATCGCCGAAGCCCAAATCATGATGCTAAAACATAATGTCTCGCATTTATGTGTAACAAAGGATGGTACAAATGATTCAGAAATCACGGGAATTATAACAGAACACGACATTGTTGTAGCGCAAGCAAATAATCCTGGAGTTCTTTTAAAACAATCAAAACGCGCTCAAAAATCAGCTGATTTAAAAGAAGTTAGAGAAAAATTAACTGATTTAATCCAACATTCGCTTGATAAAAACGTACCTATTAATCATATAACGTCAATTGTTGGTGAGATTAATTTGGCGATAACAAAACGTGCTATTGAATTAGCCATTGAAAAAATAGGAACTCCTCCTCCAGCCCAATTTGCTTGGATGAATATGGGAAGTCAAGGTAGAAAAGAACAGCTTTTACTTACCGATCAAGATAATGCTATTGTATTTGAAGATGTTCCTGAAGAAAAATATAATGTAGTAAAAAAATATTTTCTGGAATTAGCTGAAAAAGTAACGAAAACCTTGAATAAAGTTGGGTACGAATATTGTCCTGCCGAAATGATGGCAAGCAATCCATTATGGTGTAAATCAGTGAACGATTGGCAACAACAATTCAAAGGTTGGATTAACTCACCTGGCGAAAAAGGAATTTTAATGTGTACAATTTTCTTTGATTATGATTTTGTTTACGGAAACGAAGATTTAGTTGACGCGATTAGCAATACAATTCAAGAAGAAACGAATGATAATCAATTGTTTTTTGCTTATTTAGGAGCGGATGCTTTGAAAAATCCACCACCGTTAGGGTTTTTCCGTCAGTTTTTAGTGGAAAGCGATGGCGAACACAAAGATACATTTGATTTGAAAGGAAGAGCTTTAATGCCTTTAATTGATGCCGCTCGAATTTTATCATTAAGTAAAAGAATTAAGAACGTTTCTAACACCATATCTAGGTATTCCAAACTAGCGGAATTAGAACCGCAAAATGCTCCTATTTATGAAGCTTGTGCCGATGCGTTTGCCGAATTATTAAAGTTTAGAACGGAAGAAGGATTGAAAAATGAAAATGATGGTAGGTATTTGAATTTAAGCGAGTTATCTAAATTATATAAAGTAAAACTTAAAAACGATTTTCAACCGATAAACGATATTCAAGAATTAATTAAAAACCGGTTCCAATTAACTTATTTTACCTAATATGAAGTTCAATTGGTTTAAAAAAATAGTAAAAGATTATCCTAAATTTTGGGAAACGTATTTGTCATATTTTGAGTCAAATCAAACTTCAGACAAGCGATATGTTGTATTTGATTGTGAAACTACAGGTTTGGATTACAAATCTGATAGAATTCTATCTATTGGTGCTGTTGCCATTCAAAACAACCAAATAATAGTAGGTGATTTTATGGAAGTTTTTCTCCAACAAGATATCTTTAAACCCGAATCAGTTCCAATTCATGGGATTTTAAAAGAAGGAAAAGAAGAAAAAATTGTCGAAGCGGAAGCCGTAATTCGTTTTTTGGAATTTATTAAAGATGCTACTTTGGTAGGGCATCACGTCGATTTTGACATTGAAATGATAAATCAAGCGTTAGACAGATTAAATGTTGGAACCTTGAAAAATCAGGCAATGGATACCGATGTAATGTATCAAAAGTTGAAATATTTACCATACGAACAACATACATCATTAGATGAATTGTGTGATATTTACAAAATCAAAAAATCAGACCGACATACAGCAAGTGGTGATGCATTTATTACCGCATTACTTTTCTTAAAATTGAAGAAGAAATTAGAAATTTAAAAAAAAAACTGCTCCATTTCTGAAGCAGTTTCTTAACCAATAAAACTAAAAAACTAGAGCTTGCCGTTTTTAATTTCTTCCACTATTTCAGGATTTAGTAAAGTAGAGATATCTCCAAAATTAGAGAAGTCTCCTTCAGCAATCTTTCTTAATATTCTTCTCATGATTTTACCTGAACGTGTTTTTGGTAATCCACTCACAAATTGTATTTTATCTAACTTGGCAATTGGACCAATTTGATCTGAAATTAACTGATTAATCTCTTTTGCTAAGTTGGTTCTATCACGACCTTCTCCTGTTTCTTTCAAAATAATGAAACCGTAAAGAGCATTTCCTTTTATATCATGAGGGAATCCTACAATTGCACTTTCTGCAACCGCTGGGTGTTCGTTGATAGCATCTTCAATTGGAGCTGTTCCTAAATTATGTCCAGAAACAATGATAACATCATCTACTCTACCCGTAATTCTGTAATACCCGACTTCATCGCGTAAAGCACCATCACCCGTGAAATATTTACCAGGAAATGCAGTGAAATACGTTTCTTTATAACGTTGGTGATCGCCCCAAATCGTTCTTGCCATTGAAGGCCAAGGGAATTTAACACATAAAGCACCTGTTACTTGATTTCCTTCAATTTCATTACGTAATTCATCCATTAAAACAGGCTGAATTCCAGGTAATGGTAATGAGGCATAAGTAGGTTTTGTAGGAGTTACGAATGGAATCGGCGAAATCATAATTCCTCCCGTTTCAGTTTGCCACCATGTATCTACTAATGGACAACGCTTCCCTCCTACGTGGTCGTTATACCAATGCCAAGCTTCTTCATTAATTGGCTCACCTACAGAACCAATAACTTTTAAAGAACTTAATGGGAATCTTTGCACATAATCGATACTTTCTTTTGCTAAAGCACGAATAGCGGTTGGTGCTGTATAAAACTGCGTAATATTATGTTTTTCAATCACTTCCCAAAATCTACTGAAATCAGGATAAGATGGAACACCTTCAAAAATTACAGTGGTGGCTCCATTTAAAAGCGGACCATATAAAATATAAGAGTGACCTGTAATCCAACCTATATCAGCCGTACACCAATAAACATCATTTTCTTCATAATTGAATACATTTTTAAAAGTGTAAGCGGTGTAAACCATATAACCTGCTGTCGAATGAACCATTCCTTTTGGTTTTCCAGTTGAACCAGAAGTATACAAAATAAATAAAGGATCTTCTGCATCCATAATTTCAGCTACATTGTTTCCAACAGCAGCATCCATTAAAGGTTGTAACCACAAATCTCTTCCTTCTTTCATTTTAACTTCTGTATTGGTTCTCTTAACAACCAAAACAGTTTCAACACTTGGACATTTCTCTAAAGCTTCGTCTACAATTCCTTTTAAATCGATAGCTTTATTTCCGCGGTAACTTCCATCTGAAGTAATGACCATCTTACATTCGCTATCATTAATACGAGCTGCAACGGCAGAAGAAGAAAATCCAGCAAATACAACTGAATGTATTGCTCCAATTCTAGCACAAGCTAAAATAGCTACAGCTAATTCTGGAATCATTGGCAAATAAATACAAACTCTATCCCCTTTTTTGATGCCTTGCTCACGAAGTACGTTTGCTAATTTTGAAACTCTAACATATAATTCGTTGTACGAAATATGTTGTGCTGCTTCGCTAGGATCATTTGGTTCAAAAATAAGGGCCGTTTTATCACCACGTTTTGCTAAATGTCTGTCGATACAGTTTTTAGTAATGTTTACTTTCGCGTTTAAAAACCATTTGAATTCCGCTTCTTGCATATCAAATTCGAAAACTTTGTCCCATTTTTGATACCAAGTAAAATTCTCATCGGCAATACGATCCCAAAATTTTCTTGGTTCGCGCACCGACTTTTTATACATTTTAAAGT
>JAHRWO010000113.1 GCA_019105125.1 Flavobacterium sp. | reverse complement strand
TAAAACCAAAGGCAATCTTCCTGCATTTGCTTTAATTATCGTATCAATAACCAATTCTTTTTCCTCTTGTGATAACGTTGCCGATTCTGCTGTTGTTCCTAAAACTACCAAATACTCTACTCCTCCTTCAATTACATGATTTACAATTCGCGTTAAAGCTTCTACATCAACCGAAAAATCTTTTTTAAATGGCGTAACTAAAGCAACACCTGTACCAATAAATGATTGCATTTCTTATATTTTATTTAAAATTTTCAAATACTTAAACAGTTCTAAAACAAATTCGTTGAAATCCTCAACTACTGTTTTTATGATAAAGTGATTCACTCTTTTGTCGACGGTATCAAAACCTACTTTAAATTTTGATTTTGATTTTGCTGAAAGCAATAACAAAGCGCTTTTATTAACATCATAGTAATTAATTAACAAATCAAATGACGTATCTATAAAATCATTAACTTCCTTTTTATCTATTTCACCCGATATCGAAATATTTTTTAACGATAAAAAAGGTTCTTTTACAACTTCTTTTGCTTTAATTTTATCTTTATACACCAAGATTGAAATGTTATTTTGGACAATTCCTTGCGAAACAATTCGCTCTACTAGCTGACTGGTTTCGTTAAAATAGGTTTCATCTACCAAAATTCCAACAGTAACCACTTTTTCATTGGAAGCCAAAGAAGTTTGATATGTTAATCTTTTGATAACATTTTTTTTAAGAAAAAAGTTCTTTATAATATTATAAAACATAGTATTTTTACCTATTGAACAAAATTAAAAATTTAAACCTTTGTTATGTTTGTAAATGTAAAAAAGAATACGTTATCATTTGGTTTTTTTGTTATATTCTTAACATTTAATCTTTTAACTTCCTGTAAATCAAATTCAACCTATCAAATTACCCAAATTGAAGGTAAAAAAGTTGGTATAACTCATGATTTTGGTGAAAATGTTGCAATTGCTAGCTTTGTAAAACCGTATAGCGATAGCATCAATTCTGATTTGAATCATGTCTTAGCTTATTGCGAAGAAACTCAAGACAAAAGCAAAGGAACTTGGCAAACAAATATTGGGAATTTATTGGCAGAAATGACTTTTGAACTGGGTAATCCTATTTTAAAACAAAGAGAAAATAAGTCTATAGATATTTGTTTGTTAAATCATGGAGGTATTAGAGCAATTATTGCAAAAGGTAATGTAACTACGAGAACGGCATTTGAAGTTATGCCTTTTGAAAACAGCTTAATTATAGTGGGGCTTAAAGGAAAGGAGATTAAGAAATTAGCTGAATTTGTCATTAAGGATAAAAAACCACATCCTTTATATGGCATGAAAATTTACATTAATAAAACTTCTCAAAAAATCAATAAAATCGAGGTTAACAATCAACCTGTAAATGATGAGCAAATCTATTATGTAGCAACTTCTGACTATTTAGCAAATGGCGGCGATAATATGAACTTTTTTACTGAAAGTACTCTTAAATATGATTTAGATTACAAGCTAAGAAACTTAATGATAGATTATTTCAAAAAAGTAGACACAATTCCAAATATTACAACTGAAAAAATAATTTTAGAATAATTCTAAATCATGAAGAGAAGAGATTTTATACAAAAAACGGCTGCTAGTTCAGCTTTATTAGGATTAACAGGTGTAACCTTAAGTAGTTTTTCAACGGTTGAATCAAAAAAAATCACCATACTACATACAAATGACGTTCATAGTCATATAGATCCATTTCCTGTTGATCATCCTAGAAATCCAAACATGGGTGGAGCAGCCAGAAGAGCCGCAATTATTGATAAAATTAGACAAGAGGAAAAAAATGTACTTTTATTAGATGCTGGTGATATTTTTCAAGGCACCCCTTATTTTAATTACTACGGTGGTGAATTGGAATTCAAATTAATGAGCATGATGCAATATGATGTGGCTACAATGGGAAATCACGATTTTGATAATGGAATAGATGGTTTTTATGCACAATTACCCCACGCAAAATTCGATTTTGTTTCCGCTAATTACGATTTTAAGAATACTATTTTAGATAAAATTGTAAAGCCCTACAAAATCATCAATAAAGATGGTATTAAGATTGGTGTATTTGGATTAGGTGTTCAATTGGAAGGACTTGTTGATAAAAAACTATATAAAGAAACTGTATATAATAATCCTATTGAGGTGGCGCAAGACATGTCAAGAATTCTAAAGGAGAATAAGAAATGTGATATTGTTATATGCCTTTCCCATTTGGGATTCAAGTATAGAAATGAGCCGGAAAAACCAAGTGATGTTGTGTTGGCTCAAAAAACAAAAAATATTGATTTAATTATCGGAGGCCATTCCCATACTTTTCTTGAAAAACCTGTCATTGAAAAAAATAGTGAAGGAAAAGATGTACTTATAAATCAAGTAGGTTGTTTTGGTATTAATCTAGGAAGAATTGACCTTTATTTATCTGATGATAAAGTTTATCACAATTCTAATCGAAACATTATTGTTT
Organism: Flavobacterium sp.; assembly: GCA_019105125.1. Classification (GTDB taxonomy): domain Bacteria; phylum Bacteroidota; class Bacteroidia; order Flavobacteriales; family Flavobacteriaceae; genus Flavobacterium. Next base: position 4,936 of record JAHRWO010000113.1, on the reverse strand, counting down.
AAAAAAAACATCTGTAACGAACACGTTTTGCTACAGATGTTTTTCTTTTTTAATTAATCATTTCTTTAAAAATCAATTCTGTTAAAATAGGAATTTTTAATTGATTTGCTTTTTCTAGTTTTGATGGTCCCATGTTATCACCAGCAATTACATAATCTGTTTTTGAAGAGATGGAACTTCCTACTTTTCCTCCATTATCTTCAATAGCTTTTTTTAGTTCATCCCTCGAAAAAAGTTCAAAAACTCCTGACACTACAAAGGTTTTACCTTTTAACTTTTCAGAAACTAAAATAGCTTCTTCTCCTGATTCTAATTGAACACCGTATTGTTTAAGACGTTCGATAATTTTAATATTTTCTTGATTTTCAAAGAATTGAACAACGCTTTGTGCAATTTTATCTCCAATTTCATCTACCAAAATTAAATCCATGATACTTGCCTGAGCAATTGCATCAATTGATTTATAATGTTTGGCTAACTTCTTAGCTACAGTTTCCCCTACATATCGAATTCCTAAAGCATATAAAACTCGTTCAAAAGGGACAGATTTCGATTTTTCAATGCCTTTTATTAAATTCTCTGCTGATTTTTCCGCCATTCGCTCTAAAGGAATGATTTGTTCTTTTTTTAATTCATACAAATCCGCATAATTGGAAACTAAACCTGCATTGTACAATAATGCAACCGTTTCACCACCCAGACCATCAATATCCATAGCTTTTCTGGTAATAAAATGCTGAATTCTTCCAATAATCTGTGGTGGGCAACCATAAAAATTAGGACAGAAGTGATTCGCTTCGCCTTCGTTTCTAACTAATTCTGTTTCACATTCTGGACAATGCGTGATGTATTTTGTTGGTTCAGGTTGATTTCCTCTTTTAGCAACAGCAATAATCTTTGGAATAATTTCCCCACCTTTTTCTACGAAAACTTCATCACCAATTCGGATATCTAATTTTTCAATTTGGTCTGCATTGTGTAACGAAGCTCGTTTTACAATCGTTCCAGCTAACTGAACCGGTTCTAAATTTGCAACAGGCGTAATCGCACCTGTACGCCCTACTTGATACGAAATCGAATTTAATTTCGTAGTTACTTGTTCGGCTTTAAACTTATACGCCATTGCCCAACGTGGAGATTTTGCCGTATACCCTAATTCCTCTTGATGTTGTAAATTATTAACTTTAATAACAACTCCATCGGTTTCATAAGGCAAATCGTGACGGTGTTTGTCCCAATAATTGATGTATTCGAAAACTTCGTTTAGATTTTTAGCTAATTTGGATTGCTTCGGAACTTTAAATCCCCAATCTCGCGCTTTTTGTAAACCTTCAAATTGGGTTTTAAATGGTAAATTATTTCCAATTACAAAGTACAACAAACAATCTAGGGGACGTTTGGCAACTTCGGCACTGTCTTGTAATTTTAAACTTCCTGAGGCAGTATTTCTTGGATTAGAATAAGGCGTTTCACCAATTTCAATTAATTCTTGATTCATTTTTTCAAAACCGGCAAATGGTAGAATGATTTCTCCACGAATGTCAAATTTTTCAGGATAATCCCCTTTTAAATGAATTGGAACGGCTTTAATGGTTTTGATATTATTGGTTACATCATCGCCTTGAAAACCATCGCCACGCGTTACTGCACGCACTAAACGACCCTTTTCATACGAAATACTAATTGATGCTCCGTCGTATTTTAATTCACAAGTATATTCTAAAGGAACATCGCCTAACACCTTTTGAATTCTGGTTTCCCAATCTTGTAAATCTTCTATGGAATACGAATTATCCAGCGAATACATGCGATATTCGTGCTTCACCGTTTCAAAATTTTTTGTAATCATTCCACCTACTCTTTGAGTTGGCGAATTTTCATCGAAATATTCAGGATGTTGCGCTTCTAAATCTTGTAATTGTTTTAGTTTTTGATCAAATTCAAAATCAGAAATGGTCGGTTTATCTAAAACATAATAGTTGTAATTATGTTGATTTAATTCTTCTCTTAAACTTTTAATAGTATCTAAAACGCTCATAAATTACGGATTGATTAAGCTTTCTAATTTGGTAAATAATTCTCCTTTACTGATAATTCCGCCTTGCTTGATGATTTCAAACAACGATTCATTTCGATTAGTTGCAATATCTTTTTTTCCGCGAGTAATTTCTACATCATCGGAAAATAAGTTTTCTGATAACCAATGAATTCCATCTGCAGAAACAAAGTCTATTTGTGGATTATTGGTTTTTATTACGAAAGAAAAAACCGCATTTTGCATACATTTAAAAAGAAAAATGTAGTTTTTAGAAAAATGATCAATGTGCGTAACATTCGTCAATGCTTTTTCCCAAATCATATCAGAGAAAACGTCAATTTCTTGTTCGGCAATATGAGGTTTATTTTGCTTAATTTCATCCCATTCCTTTTTATCAATTGATTGTGTAGCTAAAAAAGTAATGAATTCTGGATGTAATTCTTCTAATTGTTCTTTAGTTAATCTTGCGTATTTCATAAAGTAAAGATAAAAAAAAAGCCCCGATAAAATCGGAGCTAATTTATATTTTAAGAAAAATTATGCTTTTTCACCTACGATTTCGTATGGTAACTCAACGATAACATCTCTGTGTAATCTAACTGATGCAGTATATTTACCTACACGTTTTACTACACCACTAGTGATGAATTTTTTCTCAATTGAATGTCCATTAGCTTCCAATGCTTCCACAATATTAGCGCTAGTAACTGAACCAAACAATTTATCACCACCTGCTTTAGCAGTAATTTTAATTTCTAAAGCTTTTAAAGCTTCAGCTAAAGATTTTGCATCTGCAACAAGTTTAGCTTCTTTGTGCGCTTTTTGCTTTAAGTTTTCAGCTAAAACTTTTTTAGCAGATGGAGTTGCTAAAATAGCAAAGCCTTGAGGAATTAAATAGTTACGACCGTATCCGTTTTTCACAGTTACTACATCGTCTTTAAATCCTAAATTTTGAACGTCTTGTTTTAAGATAAGTTCCATGTTGTTGTCCTTTTAATTAGAAGTTAGCTCACCTACGGCGAAGCAACAACTATTTGTTAATTATTATTTTAATAAATCGGCCACGTATGGCATTAAAGCTAAGTGACGAGCTCTTTTAACAGCTACAGAAACTTTTCTTTGGTATTTTAATGAAGTACCTGTTAAACGTCTTGGTAAAATTTTACCTTGCTCGTTAACGAATTTCAATAAAAAGTCTGCGTCTTTGTAATCGATATATTTGATACCTGATTTTTTGAAACGACAGTATTTTTTAGTTTTGTTTGTATCTATGTTCAAAGGCGTAAGATATCTGATATCTCCGTCTTTTTTCCCTTTTGCAGATTGCTCTAATGTAGACATGATTAGTTTGTTTTAGATTTTAATTTTGCTCTTCTTCTTTCTGCCCAAGAAATTGCATGTTTGTCTAAAGACACAGTTAAGAAACGCATTACACGCTCATCACGACGGAATTCAGTTTCAAATGCAAGGATAATTTCAGCTGGCGCTTTGAATTCGAATAAGTGGTAAAATCCACTTTTCTTGTGTTGAATTTCGTAAGCTAATTTTTTTAAGCCCCAATCTTCTTTTGATACCATCTCAGCCCCTTTAGAAGTAAGAAAATCTTCAAACTTGCTTACTGTTTCCTTTATCTGTTGTTCAGATAAAACGGGATTCAAGATGAAAACAGTTTCATAATGATTCATAATCTTTGTATTTATTGTTATAAAATTGGGTGCAAAAATAATAATTTTATTTGATTTAGCAAGTCTATTATGTTTTTATTTATTTTGAAAAAAAGTTGTAAGATTATAATTAATGTAATATTTTTAACGTATAAATAAATCATGTGCAAATGAAGTTGAATTGTATTGTTGTAGACGATAGCGCTGTTCAAAGAATTACCATAACTAAATTGGTTTCAGAATCTTTATCATTAAATCTTATAGGAGACTTTGCCAATGCTCTTGATGCTAAGAATTGTATCAATCATAATCTTATAGATTTGATCTTTTTGGACATTGAAATGCCATTAATTAGTGGCTTTGATTTACTTGATGGATTAAAAACGAAACCCCAAATCATTTTTATCACATCTAAAGCTGATTATGCTTTACGTGCTTTCGAGTACGAAGCCACCGACTACTTACAAAAACCTATAACTAAAGAACGTTTCAATAAAGCGGTAAAAAAAGCCTTTGATCTTCATGCGCTGCGTTGCGATTATCAGGAAAAAAATGGAGAATGTATTGTAATAAAAAGTAATTTAAAAAAACTTAAAGTACTTTTGTCTAAAATTAAATGGATTGAAGCTTATGGCGACTACATAAAAGTAGTAACTGACAATGAGTGCTATTTAGTTTTATCAACCATGAAAGGATTTGAAAAAGAATTACCAGCTGAAAAATTCATTCGAGTTCACAAATCTTATATTATCAACTTAGAAAGAGTGGAACGATTTAATAGTAAATTTGTAGAAATTGGTAAGGACAAAGTTCCTTTAAGTAGAAATAAAAAAGAAGAAATCGTAAAAGCCATAGAAAACACTTAATACGTATCCACATCTACTTTTGTTTTTATTGAGCGATATTGCGAAATAGCTTCAAAACTCATCAGCACTCTCTCGATATTTTTTTTGGTATTACCCAAGTGCTTCTGAACCGGAATTTTAACCATAATCGTGCGAATATATTCATTTCGAATTCTATTAATCGCTGGCTCTTCTGGACCCAAAACGGGCATATCTAAATTTTGAGACAACACATTATAAAACCACATTGAACCTTCTTTCAATTTATCAAAATCGCGATGCTTCAACGTAAATTTCACTAATCTAAAGAAAGGCGGATATTTGAAATTCTGGCGTTCGTAAATTTGTTCTTTATACATTCCCATATAATCATTACCCAAAACTTGTTG